>CASBQM010000866.1 GCA_949127645.1 Synechococcales cyanobacterium PMM_0036 | reverse complement strand
GCGGTTTCTCAGGGCAACCTGAGCGCGAGAGCTACCGTTCATTCCGAAGATGAGTTTGGTCAACTGGCGACGGGCTTTAACCAGATGGCGCGCGTGATTTTGACCACCACCAGCGAAGCCCAGCGTAAAGCGGAAGAGCAGGAACAGGCAAAAGAAGACTTACAGCGTCAGGTGATTCGCTTGCTGGACGACGTAGAAGGTGCAGCAAGGGGCGACTTGACCGTACAGGCGGAGGTGACGGCAGACGTACTGGGCGCGGTTGCTGACTCCTTTAACCTAACGATTCAAAACCTGCGAGAAATCGTGCAGCAGGTAAAAATGGCGGCTCGTCAGGTGACGAAAAGCTCTACCGAAAACGAAATCTTTGCCCGATCGCTCTCCTCGGATGCTTTGCGACAAGCCGAAGAACTGGCTGTCACCCTCAACTCAGTACAGGTGATGACGGACTCAATTCAGCGGGTGGCTGAAAGCGCTCGTGAGGCGGAAGAAGTGGCGCGATCGGCATCGGCAACTGCACTCAAGGGTGGCGAGGCAGTGGAGCGCACGGTAGCTGGTATTTTGGAAATCCGCGAGACGGTTGCCGAGACCACCCGCAAGGTAAAGCGACTTGCCGAGTCCTCTCAGGAGATTTCTAAGATTGTGGCTTTAATTTCACAAATTGCCTCTCGGACTAACCTACTTGCCCTGAACGCCAGTATTGAGGCGGCGAGAGCAGGTGAGGCGGGTCGAGGCTTTGCGATCGTTGCGGATGAAGTCCGGCAGTTGGCCGACCGCGCCGCTAAAGCCTCCAAAGAAATCGAGCAAATTGTGTTGCAGATTCAGGGTGAAACGGGTTCGGTGATGACGGCAATGGAGGAAGGCACACAGCAGGTGATTGAGGGAACGCGACTGGCGGAACAGGCGAAGCGATCGCTGGAGGATATCATTCAGGTGTCTAACCGGATTGACGTACTGGTACGATCGATTACCGCCGACACCGTTGAGCAAACCGAAACCTCGCGGAACGTGGCTCAGGTCATGCAGTCAGTCGAGCTAACTGCCCAAGAAACCTCTCAGGAAGCGCAGCGGGTATCCGGTTCGCTGCAAAACCAGGTGGGTGTTGCCCGTGATCTGCTGGCTTCTGTAGAACGGTTTAGAGTTGAAAAAGTCTGACGCGTAGATTATTGAGTTTAGTTGGGTAACTTTTAGCTAAGGGCGATCGCCCACCATCATCACAGAGGAACAAGGCTATGCTGTCGGAACAACAACAGCGGATCATGGGCTACTTCATTGAGGAGGCAAAAGACCACCTCAATACCCTTGAGCAAGGGTTGTTGAATCTCCAAAGCACGATCGCCGATCCAGAAATGGTGAGCGAAGTGTTTCGAGCTGCGCACTCTGTCAAAGGTGGGGCGGCAATGCTAGGACTAACTAGCATTCAGCATACGGCGCATCGACTCGAAGACTATTTCAAAATCTTGAAGGAATGCCCTGTTAAGATCGACCAACGGCTTGAGTCTCTGTTCTTGAGAGTATTTGACACACTGCAAGAGCTAGTGGATCAGTTGCAGGGGCCGTTTGGTTTGACAGACGATCGCGCCCAGGAAGCTATGGCTGAAGTAGAGCCAGTGTTTGCTGAACTCGGTCAACACCTGACGCTATTGGTGAGCCAAGCAGGCAGCGCCCTTCCAGAAGATCTGGAGCTACCGATCGTGCCCGCAAAACCTGCGCCCAGGCAGCCTGCGATCGCCCGTGAAGAAAGTGCGCTTCAGCTTATCTTTCAAAGCGATGTGCCTGCTCAGCTTCGGGAGATGCTGCAATTATTCAAACAGGCGGATGTAGCTGACAGTCGTCAACGGCTCCAGCGGATCTGCCGCACATTGTCGCAGCCCGGAGAACAGCTCGACTTGCCCAATTGGTGTACGCTGCTGGGAATGGCTGAAGGGGCGATCGGCAACCCTGACAACACATATCGCACCCTGGCTCCTGTCATTATCAAAGAAATTAAACGCGCTCAAGAGCAGGTGTTGGCGGGTAATCAGGCGGAGATTGCGGCGGGTCAAGCCTTGCTGGAGCTACTGCCTCCGCAGGTCGTGGCGGATATCACGGATACTGCTTTCGATGATTTGCTAGCAGCCGTTGACGCTGCCGAACCGCTGAGCGATTTGAACGAACCGTCCCTGTTTGACGAGTTCTCTAACTTTGCAGATTTCACTCCCTTAGCAACTCTTCGTGAAGCCGATTTTTCAAATCCGCTGCCAGAGCCGCTGCCAGAGCCGCTGTTAGACAGTTGGTTCGATAATGAGCTACAGAATGAGCCACAGAATGAGCCACAGAATGAGCTAGACCAGCCGCGAATTGAGCCTTCCGCTTCTGCGTCTAATTCTCAGGACAGACTGACAGATTTTGATTTGCGATCGCCCAATGCTGAGACGGCAAGCGATAATTCGAGTGCTTCTGGTCTACCTACTCAGGAAGAGGAGGACTACACGGGCTCTGAAATGAGTGTCGCTGAGCTAAACTCTCTGGCAGATTTATTTGAGGGTGAAGTTCCCAATCTGGGGCTGTCTTGGGAAGAAGAGCCAGTTGATAAAGCCACTGATCGATTTTCGGCAACTCCAGACCTCGGCACATCCCGTGATTTTTCTAATTCTCTGTTCGATCAAGAAGGTGTAGAAGATCTGGAACTAGACGATTTTGAAGAAGAAGACTTGTCGGGCTTGCTTGATAGCCCATCTCCATCCTTCAATATTTCAGAATCGTCTGATGCTACTGGCGGCGAATCGGACACAGATAGCCTGTTCGAGGCGATCGAAGAATCTAGCAATGAGCTGCAACTTGAGTTTGATTCGTCTCAGACAGACGATTTTGCAGACGATTTTGCAGATATGTTGTTTGCTACTCCCGATCGACCTTATGAATCGGAGGAAGATTTGCTGGGTAGAGAGGCTGTAAGTTTTAGAAATGCAGGCACATTTGAGAATCTTGACGATCTGTTGGCAGGTTTGGACATGGATGTTCCCACCACAGATTTGCCCACTGACGCAGCTTCATCTGAATTGAGTGAGCTAGATGCCATTTTTGGCGAGGCGCTGACATCTGATTCCCTATTTGAAGATAGCTTTGAAGACAGTTTTGAAAACAGTCTTGAAGGCAGCCTTGAAAATCCTCTAGCATCAGAAAATTTTACAGAAACTGAGCAGATCGATCGCTTAGAGTTGCCAGCCGATCCTTGGGAAGATGCCGCGATCGCCCTTCCTCTAGAGACAGAGTTACCTGCCGAATTAACGACTTCTGAAGAGTTCAACTGGTTTGAAAACCCATCGGTGAGTTTAGATCCTGTTAGCTTAGACTCCACTAACTTAAATAGTGCGAATCAAGCTGAGCTATCTGATGATTTAAATCCCTTTTTTGTGAGTGAATCTACTGATGAGGCGATCGCGGATGAGGCAGATCATTCAGCAGAAGCAGACTTGTCCAATCTACTAGATGATCACGAGTCAGTTTTCTCTTTAGATCTGTCAACGCCAGAATTAGAGATTCCTTCAGAGGATTTTAGGCAGAATGATCTGACCTCTGATCTAGGCAACTTTGAACTAGACAGCTCAGATCTAGACAGCTTAAATTCAATATTTGGATCAGAAAATTCTACTGACGCAGAGGCTTCATCGTTCGATCTCAGCTTTGATGATAATGAGTTAGATGAATTAAATGAATTAGACGAGAGTGAGCCGAATAGTAGCGAACTTAATAATGATGAGCCTGAAGCTTTAGATGCCGACCTTAATCTTGTCGGCTTCAATGATGCTGACCTAGACGGAGAGGCTGAGCTATCAGAGTCAATCTTCCCCAATTTAGACTCAGATTTAGACCCAGATTTAGACTGGGCAACACATTCAGAATTAGAAGCGATCGCCCCTTTAGATCTGGATTCTGAAACTCCCGACACGTCAGAACTGCTCGATACGCTAGAGGCTGATGCAACGCCCAGTAACGAGTCTGCCCATCAGACAGAGTTCGATCCCTTCTTTACAACAGAGCCCGAAGTTTCCATACAGGACGACTTTCAGGGGTTTGAATCTGCTGAAGATGAAATGGCTGACGCAGAGATGGGTTTATCTGGACTGGGCTTATCGGAAGCGATCGCCTCAGAGGTGACGGAAGACGACTTTGGCGACCTGGAAGCCATGCTAGATGACAATACTTTTAGTCACAATGCTTTTGATGCAGTCACGGGGGCATCTTCAGATGCCGTACTCGAAGATGCCGTACTCGAAGATGCCGTACTCGACGGAGATGCTGCACAGGAGGATGACTTTGCTGATCTGGAAGCCATGTTGGGCGAAGAGCAATCCGATTTTGCCTCCTCTCCGGCGATCGCCTCCTCGTCAACAAATCAACTCACACCATTCACAGAGGTATCTGAAGTAGAAGATGAGTTTGGCGATCTAGAAGAGCTTCTAGAAGATGTTAAGCAAAAGTTGGGTGGCTCCTCAGCACAGAGAGGTAATCGTCAAGCTTCAACCTCTGCCAACCGTCGCACCAACCGCCGCAATGTCTTGAGCGATCAGACGATGCGGGTTTCGGTCAAGCACCTGGATAACCTAAACAACCTAGTCGGGGAAATGGTGGTGAACCGTAATAGTCTGGAGCAAGCCCAAGAGCGACTGCGCCAGTTTTTGGATAACTTGCTATATCAGGTGCAGCAGCTCAGTGACGTAGGGCAGCGAATGCGAGATCTGTATGAGCGATCGCTCCTCGAAAGCTCTCTCCTATCGAACCGCCGTAGCTACCATCTTTCGCCCCAAAGCAACTTTGCTCCAGCGTCCTCAAATCACGCGACGGGAGCCAGCTTTGATGCCTTGGAAATGGATCGGTTCACAGGCTTCCATACGCTATCTCAAGAAATGATTGAGCTAATTGTTCGAGTGCGGGAGTCGGCATCGGACATTGACTTTGTGGTAGAAGAAAGCGACCAGGTAACTCGAAACTTCCGGCAGATCACGACTCAGCTTCAGGAAGGTCTGACCCGATCGCGCATGGTGCCCTTTGCCCAGACGGCCGATCGCTTGCCCAGAGGCGTACGAGACAACTCCCTCAAGTATGGCAAACAGTCAGAGCTACACATTGAAGGACGCGATACGCTGATTGACAAGATGATCGTAGAACAACTCTATGATCCGATGACGCACCTAGTCAACAACGCCGTCGCGCACGGAATCGAAATTCCGGCTGTGCGGGTCGCTGGGGGCAAGCCGCCCACTGGAAAGATCACCATTCGGGCATTTCATCAAGGCAACCAAACCATTATTTCCGTCGGCGACGATGGCGGCGGCATCGACCCAGACTACGTGAAGTCTAAGGCGGTAGCGCGAGGGCTAGTCACTCCAGCCGAAGCCAAAGAAATGACTCGCTTAGATGTGTATGATCTGCTGTTCCATCACGGCTTTAGCACCGCCGATCAGGTAGATGACTTGAAAGGGCGCGGCGTGGGCTTAGATGTGGTACGGAGCAACCTAAATGAGATTCGCGGGGTGATTAGCATTGACTCGACGATCGGCAAAGGCACCACATTCACCATTCGGCTGCCGCTAACCCTCAGCATTTCAAAAGCGCTGTGCTGCATCAGCAATCGGGCGCGGGTTGCCTTCCCCATGGACGGCGTAGAAGATATGCTAGACGTGCCCAAAGAGCGCATTCAAACCGATGAGCAGGGTAAAACCAGCATCTACTGGCGGGATGCCTTGCTGCCATTCCAGTCGCTTTCTACGCTACTGGGCTACAATCGGATGCTGGGTCGAGGCAGCGTCTATGGCGGCAATCAAGAAGAGGACATTATCTCGATTGTTGTTCTCCGAAGCGCGGGCACTTACTTGGCTCTCCAAGTTGACCAGGTGTTGGGCGAGCAAGAAATCGTGATCAAACAGCTTGAAGGACCCGTGCCTAAACCTGTGGGGGTTGCCGGAGCAACGGTGTTGGGAGATGGTCGCATCATGCCGATCGCCGATGTGCTAGAGCTGATTGATCTCTCTGAAGGACGCATTCGCAGAGAGGCGGGTAGTTCGCTGTGGGATAAGAGTGATGAACTGCCGCCTGAACCTGCCGACTTGAAGACAGAGCCGACTGTGCTAATCGTCGATGACTCAATCACAGTGCGAGAGCTGCTTTCCATGACCTTTAACAAAGTGGGCTATCGAGTTGAGCAAGCCCGCGATGGGCAGGAAGCCTGGGAGAAACTGCGATCGGGTCTGCCCTGCGACCTCGTATTCTGCGACATTGAGATGCCGCGTATGGACGGGTTAGAGCTGCTTTCCCGCATCCAAAAAGATCCGACATTGGCTCACCTGCCGATCGCCATGCTGACCTCTAGAGGAGCCGATCGCCATCGCCAAATGGCTGTGCAGTTGGGGGCAAAAGGCTACTTCACTAAGCCCTACCTAGAGGAAGGATTGCTAGATGCTGCTCAGCGAATGCTGAAGGGTGAGGTGTTGGTGAACACTAATATCTAACAGTCAAACATTGATGAGCTAATGCGTAGGCATTTTCAAAATCTGTCCACAGGCAGCCTAAAAGGCGATCGCTTCCCTCTATGGTAATAAAAGAGTAGCGGTAAGAAAAGTGCGGTAAAGCTCATTAAGCCCTTCAGCCTGTCTATGCAACCTATGCGCCACAATCCAGTCGTCTTGATTCACGGAATTGATGATACCTGCGCCATTTTTGAGAATATGACTCCAGCTCTCAAAAACCTAGGTTGGTCAGTTCACGGGATCGATCTGGTGCCTAACAATGGCGATGTCGGGCTAGATCGATTGGCTGAACAAGTGGCGACTTACGTCAAAAAAACCTTTGCTCCTGAGCAAGCGATCGATTTGGTGGGGTATAGCATGGGTGGCATCATTAGCCGCTATTACGTGCAGCGGTTGGGCGGATTACGGAAAGTGCAGAGACTCGTTACCCTAGCTTCGCCCCATAATGGCACCTGGTCAGCGCTTTTGCGACCTAATCTAGGGGCAAGCCAGATGCGAGTCAACAGCGAATTCTTAAACGATCTCAATCGTGATGCTTGGCAGCTAGAGCAGCTTAATTTCACCTCAATTTGGACTCCTTTCGACTCCATGATTGTGCCAGCGCAAAGCTCCGAAATGTCGGTCGGCAAAAATCGTCAGGTGTGGGTG
>CASBQM010000865.1 GCA_949127645.1 Synechococcales cyanobacterium PMM_0036 | reverse complement strand
ATTTCCTCATCAAAGCCTGATATCAGCATCAAACTCTGTAAACCTTCTTCAGCAAAGACTATAAAAAATAGATCACTGAGAAGTCGAACTCCCTCGTTGTCAATGTTGTTCTGTCGTCTTGTAGGGTTGCCGGTAACGGTTTTGGGCTACACGCAGTGCGGGTTTTTTAGCACTACACTTGATACGAACCACAAATGTTGAACCTTGCACAAAACTGTCATACGAAGCACTGAACCCCGCATTGCCGTGTAGCCCATGTTATGCGCATACTCTACTCTCGCCATGAAACTGTGTCCTCCGATGTCAGCGCGAAAGTTTGTTAGAAGCGATTTACATTCATTGTTATGTCGTGTCAAGTTTGCAGGAATGTTTGTGGTGTCGCGTGTGTGGGTTTGCAAGCTCTTTTTTATTTTTTATCCATTTAAAAATAAGAAAAGAAAAAAATAAAAATGTGCTTGCAAATGCGTTGGCAATAGTAGTAGTGAGTTTCAAGTTTAAAAAATCACTAAGAAAGTTTTAAAGGTCTTCTTATTGCTTCAAGAATTTGTTCGGGAAGTTTATTCATGTCCGTTGGCTTATTGAGATAACTTGACGCTCCGAGTTTGTAAAATTCATCTATACTTTCTGCGGTAAAAGAAGTGGAATACATTATGACAATAATATTTTTCAGCTCCGCATCTCTTTTTAATTCCTTCAAACATTCCCGTCCATCCATACGGGGCATGTTTATATCAAGGAAAATAAAATCGGGTAATTGTTCTGTATTTCTTAATTGCTGGAGTGCTTCTATACCGCCATTTGCTTCTAAACATGCAGAGGAAGGAAGCATTTCCTTTAATGCTTCTTTGAAAAACATTCTGTCGTCTGCATCATCATCAATTATCATAAAAATTTTTTGAGCCACCATTAATTCGGTTTTATTTATCATGGTTGTGTAAGTGGAAGTATTACATGAAACTCCGCTCCCTTATTTTCTTTGGCTTCGGCAAAAATTTCTCCGTGATGGTTTTCAACAATTTTTTTTGTAAGTGCTAAACCAATGCCTGTGCCTATGTAGGTTTCTTTGTCGTGCAAGCGTTGGAAGATGGTGAATATTTTATCAGCGTATTGTTGTTCAAAGCCGATGCCGTTGTCTTTGAAAATAATTTCGATGTATGATTGTGGTTCGACTTCGCTCACCATGACATTCTTCCTAAGTGCAGGATATTTTTTTATTCCTTTTTCTGTAAGTGTGCGTGATGTGATGGCGATGACTGGCGGCACACTTTCATTAGAAAATTTGAGCGCGTTGCTGATGAGGTTGTAAAAAAGCTGGTTCATCTGCAAAGGGATTGCATCAATGGTGGGGAGTTTATCAAATTTTATTCGGGCTTTCTTTTCGTGTATGAGTAATTCAAAATCGCTTAAAATATTTTTGAGGGTTTCGTTTAAATCTGTTTGTACAAATAATTTTTCGTGTTGAAGCAAGCGCGAATAGTTGAGCAGGTCTTGTATAAGGGTTGACATGCGGCTGCTTGCGCCTTCAATTTTGTTGAGATGGGTTTTTATTTCTTGTGATAACCCGTCCTTATGTTTATCCTGCAGGCGTTTAGAAAAGGTTGAAATTTTTCTTAATGGTTCTTGCAAATCGTGGCTTGCTACATAGGCAAATTGGTCAAGCTGCAAGTTGGTTTGCTTTAGTTCTTCGTTTGATGTTTGCAGTTCAGCGGTTCGTACTTTTACCTTCGCATCTAATTCCCGGGCAAATGTTTTTAGTTTTTGTTCTGCTGATTTACGTTCGGTAATGTCAACAAACACGCTCATTATTTCAGTGGTATTGGTAATTGCCCTTGCTTTAATTACGGAAATTCTTTTTCCATCGGTACGCATAATTTCTTTCTCGTAAGGCGGAGAAACTTTCATGCTCTTAGCTTTCTCAATTGCTATATGGTCGTTTACATGATGTTCGGGAGGTGTATAGTTGAGCCAATTTATTTTACCTTCTTTGAGGTCTTGCCGCGTGTAACCAAGCATGTTGAGATAGGCATCGTTGGCTTCAAAAATAGTTGCGCTATCCATGTGAGTGAAGCATACGGCAACTACATTGGAATCAACAAATGCCCGTGAACGGGCTTCGCTTTCTTTTAATATTTTTTCTGAATACACCCTGTCAGTAATATCTTCCATTGCAAGAAGTATCAACTGTTCTGCTTTTTTTTCATTTATAATTTGCCTTGCATTTAACAGGATAATGCGCTCCCCTTTATCAGGAAAACGGAGTTTGATTTCAAAATCTTCTATGCGGTTTTTTTGCGGAAGAATTTTTTCGAGCAATGAGCGAAGCAAGGTATCATCGAACTGATGATTTTGTATTTCGTAAAATAATTTGTTTTCGGTTTCATTTTCATCCACATTAAATTTTTTGTAGAAGGATGCGTTGGCAGTTTTTACACGCAATGATTTGTCAAGAACTACAAGCGGTTCGCGCATGGTGGTAACGATGGCTTCGGAATAAAAACGGGAGGTGTTGAGTTGTTCCTGCTTGTCAAGCAACTCCTGATTTACGATGATGAGCTCTTCGTTGGTTGACT
>CASBQM010000864.1 GCA_949127645.1 Synechococcales cyanobacterium PMM_0036 | reverse complement strand
GTTTGAGTTTTGTCGGTCAATCAGGAAAGCGTTCACAAAGAACTGTTACAGTTCAAGGCAAAGTCAGGATAGGGGGTCAGGCTCAATGATAGGATTTCTGAAAAATGTTCAGAGAAACATCCATGGCAGAAACTCTTACTGGACAAACTCCCTTGTTTGGCGGTAGCACTGGCGGACTCCTCAGCAAGGCTGACGAAGAAGAAAAATACGCGATCACCTGGACTAGTTCCAAGGAACAGGTGTTTGAAATGCCTACAGGCGGCGCAGCCATCATGCGGCAAGGTGAAAACTTGCTGTATTTAGCCCGCAAAGAGCAGTGTTTGGCTCTTGGCGGTCAGCTACGCACCAAATTCAAGCCCAAAATCGAGGATTTCAAGGTTTACCGGATTTACCCTAGCGGCGAAACCCAATACCTCCATCCAGCAGACGGTGTTTTCCCTGAAAAGGTAAATGCCGGACGCGAAATAGTGAATGCAGTCGCTCGTAACATTGGCAGCAATCCTCAACCGGCTGCGGTCAAATTCACGGGCAAAAAGACCTACGATTCCTAAAATCTAGGCAGCGTTTAGGCGCTGATTTTTTCATATGCGGTTTGCTAGGGTGGAGTTATTCCACCCTTTTTTTGTGGGTTGCCCTTTTTTTGTGGGTTGTCTGTAGGTTTGGGCGATCGCCGCAAGTTTGCCATGAATTGCTACAAAAAAATTGCTACAAAAAAGCGCCGGGAGTCCCAGCGCCCAACTTCAGGTATCGCATTCACAAAACTAGGATTTTGTCCCATCGCGGCTAGCGGTCTGAATGTAAAGAATGAGCAGAAAGACAGAAGGAACCAAAACAAACAAAATAGTTGCAACAAATCCTAAATCATTAACTTGCATCAGAGCCAGCCTCTCATAACTGAATTATCGAAATAGATTCAAAACACTTCCAAGATTAAGAATACATCTCAACTCGGACAAAACGAGTAACCCAGCCTACTTGACCACAGCCTACTTGACCCTAGCCTACTTACCCGGCTTCGTCACCACGCTCGCATCTCCCTGCACTAGGGCTTGACAAGCTAGCCGATAGTTATCGGGTTTCTTGCGGAGCTTGCGATCCTCAACCTCAGTTCTAGGGGAAAGGTTTTCCATACCCTCAACAATTTCGACCACACAGGTGCCACATTGACCGTAACCCCCACAGGTCATCATCTTTCCCATGAAGGTATACAGGTCGATACCATTCTCTAGAGCCTTGAAGCGAAGGTTTGCCCCTTCTGCCGCGAAGGCTACTTTATCTTCTTTAACAAACGTAATACAGGGCATTGATTTAGTTTGAGATTCTGCCTGAGATAGCTCAACCGTTGGATCAGCCTTTTGTTCGGTTGGCTGACCCGATTCGGGTTCTGAACCTTGCTGAAATTCTTCTTTGGAGCCTGTTTGCATAGTGCTTGCAATCGCCTCTCACACTGGTTACACTTCTTTATACACTTTCATTTTTACAAGCTTACAGCCAAACTGCGCAAGGTTCGGGTTTCCACCCGCCTAAGTCATTGTCATAACAATGACCAGTTGGATGACAAGCGATTGCACTAGGATGTGATGCTCTCTAATCTGGTAGGCTAACCAGTATTAGGCACCTTAATAAAAGGCTGAAGGAATCGTTGAAATTTATTCATTTAGGAGGAGCGTAGTCAATGGGACTACCCTGGTACCGCGTACACACCGTCGTCCTGAATGATCCAGGTCGGCTAATCTCTGTACATTTGATGCACACTGCTCTCGTGTCAGGTTGGGCTGGCTCAATGGCGCTCTATGAGCTTGCCATTTTTGATCCAAGCGATCCCGTCCTGAATCCCATGTGGCGGCAGGGAATGTTTGTTATGCCCTTCATGGCACGCCTTGGCGTGACTGACTCTTGGGGGGGCTGGAGCGTCACAGGTGAAACAGGGGTCAATCCTGGTTTCTGGTCGTTTGAGGGCGTTGCCGCTGCTCAGATTGTTCTGTCGGGTCTGCTGTTTTTGGCGGCCTGCTGGCATTGGGTGTACTGGGATCTAGAGCTGTTTAGAGACCCCCGCACGGGCGAACCTGCGCTCGATTTGCCCAAGATGTTTGGGATTCACCTGTTTCTATCGGGTCTACTCTGCTTTGGATTTGGCGCATTTCACCTCACGGGCGTATTTGGACCAGGGATGTGGGTGTCTGATCCCTATGGTCTGACGGGTCACGTCGAGCCGGTTGCCCCTGCCTGGGGTCCTGAAGGCTTCGATCCGTTCAACCCAGGTGGTATTGTTGCCCATCACATTGCGGCTGGAATCGTTGGCATCATTGCAGGCTTATTCCACCTCACGGTTCGTCCACCTGAGCGCCTCTACCGGGCTTTGCGGATGGGTAACATTGAAACGGTGCTGTCTAGCAGTATTGCTGCTGTGTTCTTCGCTGCCTTCGTGGTCGCTGGCACCATGTGGTACGGCTGTGCCGAGACTCCTGTTGAGCTGTTTGGTCCGACTCGCTACCAGTGGGATAGCGGCTACTACCAGAAGGAAATCACCCGTCGCGTTCAGGCAAGTGTAGCGGATGGAGCCAGTCTTTCCGAAGCTTGGTCGGCAATTCCTGAGAAGCTTGCCTTCTATGACTACATTGGCAACAACCCGGCAAAAGGCGGCTTGTTTAGAACAGGTCCTATGGTGCAGGGCGATGGCATTGCTCAGGACTGGGATGGTCATGTGGTGTTCAAGGATTCTGACGGTCGTGAGCTGTCAGTTCGCCGGATGCCAAATTTCTTTGAAACCTTCCCCGTTGTCTTAGTGGACAGCGATGGAATTATCCGAGCTGACATTCCTTTTCGCCGTGCGGAGTCTAAGTACAGCTTTGAACAAGCTGGAGTTACAGCCAGTTTGTATGGCGGTAAGTTAGATGGTCAGGTCTTTACCGATCCGGCTTTGGTTAAGCGCTTTGCGCGCAAGGCTCAGTTAGGTGAACCCTTCGAGTTCGATCGTGAAACTCTGGGT
>CASBQM010000863.1 GCA_949127645.1 Synechococcales cyanobacterium PMM_0036 | reverse complement strand
TAGGTAAGCTCCCCCAATTCCGACCGCGTTTTCGGGTGTCCAGGTGCGGGCAGGATTATATTTTGTCGTGACTAAGCGATGACGCGGATCTACGGGTGTTGCAACGGGCGCACCCAAATAAACATCGCCTAATCCCAACACAAGATAGCTGGCGTTAAACAGAATTTCCTGCACCTGGTCAACGCTTTCTAACCCATTGATGCGACGGATAAATTCAATATTACTAGGGCACCAAGGAGCCTTGGGATTAACCGATCGCGTATATTTTTCGATCGCCAGATGAGTTGATTCATCATCCCACGACAGGGGTAAATGTACGATGCGCGTGGGAACTTCCAGGGTATCGATCGTGGGTAGTTGCCGTTCAGCAGCAACTAATATCTCCAACAATTGCTCAAGGGATAAAGTCCGACAGTTATAGTGGATTTGCAAAGAGCGGATTCCTGGCGTTAGATCCAGGATTCCCGGTAGTGGGTGCGCAGTCAGCCACTCCATTAACGCATGGGCATGAAAGCGCAGATTCAGATCTAGCACCAGATCGCCATACTCAACCAATACATAATCATCCCCAGCGCGGCGATATTTGACGGCAGTTTGATCGGCAGCCAGGATTTCATGCAGCACCGCATCATGATTCAAGGCGGACGGGTTCAGGTCTGACGGGTGGGCTGATGGCGATTCTTGTGGGGCGATCGGTTGAGGCCTGACTACCTGCAACGTAGCGATCTGCCGATCCTGCTGCCGTTCTTGCTGCAAAGCTTCGGTTAGAGAAATGCGATGAAACCGGACTGTATTTCCGGGCGTTAGCTGCCCAATCTTCCAGAGATCTGATAGGACAATTGTTGCTGGGCAGACAAATCCGCCCAGGCTAGGCCCATCAGGACCTAAAATAATCGGCATATCACCTGTGAAATCGATCGTGCCCACTGCATAAGCATTGTCATGAATATTAGAAGGATGCAGCCCTGCTTCGCCGCCGTCCTGCCGCGCCCACTGAGGTTTAGGTCCTATGAGACGTACTCCCGTTCGCGCCGAGTTGTAATGCACCTCCCAGTCGGTTGAGAACAGCATTTCGATATCTTCAGGCGTAAAGAAATCGGGTGCGCCATGGGGACCGTACAGAACTGCAATTTCCCAGCGATCGGGATACTGGGGAATCAGTTCAGTAGGGAGAGACGCTGGCTGGGAGACTGCACCCGCAGGATTCAGCTTCAAGACATCACCTATGCGCAGCGATCGCCCACAGTGCCCCCCAAATTTACCCAGCGTAAAGGTTGATTTGCTCCCCAAGTAGTCGGGCACATTGAAGCCATGCTGCACTGCCAGATAGGTACGGGTGCCGTTGCCCTGGATGGATTTTATTTTCAAAATGCCGTCCGCCGCGATCGCCACTGCCGTCCAAAAAGGCACCGGATTGTCCTCCAGCTCTGCTAGCATGGGCGCACCCGTCAGGCAAATCACCGTATCCGAATTGAAGCGCAGCGTTGCGCCTGTGACGGTCAGCTCTAGCCCTGCGGCGGCTTCTGGATTGCCCACTAAGCGATTGCCCAGCCGAAACGCCAGAGAATCCATCGGACCAGAGGGTGGCACCCCCACGTTCCAGTAGCCAATTCGTCCGGGATAGTCCTGAATAGCGCTGAAGGCTCCCGGCTCCAACACATCAATGGTTAGCGGCTGATACTGAAAAGAATTCAGAAATCGAGTCGTGAGGTTGCCTTGATTGAAGGCTGGATCATCTAGAATCTGCCGCAGATAGTCAAGATTAGTTTCAATGCCTGCCAGTTGCGATCGATCGAGGGCTGATTTGAGTTGAGCGATCGCCTCCTTTCTAGATACTCCGTGAGCAATTAGCTTTGCCACCAGCGGATCATAGTAGGGCGTAATCTCGCTGCCGCGATCGATCCAGGTGTCGCATCGGATGTCGTCCGGAAAACTCACCTCCGTTAGAATGCCAGAGCTAGGCTGAAAGCTTTTCCCCGGATCTTCCGCATAAATTCGTAGCTCGATCGCGTGTCCTTGGGGCTGAAGCGAATAGCTGTCTAGAAAAGTAGAGTCTCCTGCCGCCAACCGCACCATCCACTCCACCAGATCAATCCCGTTCACCGCTTCAGTCACACCATGTTCTACCTGAAGTCGCGTGTTGACCTCTAGAAAGTAAAATTCTTGGCGATCGACATCCAGCACAAATTCTACAGTTCCTGCGGATTGGTACTGGATCGCTCGTCCCAAGCTCAGGGCGGCGCTATAAAGCTGCTGTCGCAAATCATCGCTAATTCCAGGCGCAGGCGTTTCTTCAATCACCTTCTGGTTGCGTCGCTGCACCGAACAGTCGCGTTCGCCCAAGACAACGACATGACCTTGCCCATCGCCAAAAATCTGCACCTCAATGTGACGAGCCTGCTGCACATACCGCTCTAAATAAACGCCGCCTTGACTAAAATTATTTTGGCTTAATCGCTGTACGGTTTGAAACAGATCTCCTAGCTGGTCTGAATTGTGGCAAAGCTGTAGACCAATGCCACCCCCCCCAGCCGTACTTTTGAGCATAACAGGATAGCCGATCGCCGCTGCTGCCGTTTGCGCCTGTTGCAGGGTCTCTAACAGCGAAGTTCCGGGTAGTAAGGGCACTTGATTCTGTGCTGCCAGTTCTCGCGCCGTATGTTTCAGCCCAAAGCTACGCATCTGAGCGGGTGTCGGTCCAATAAAGATAATACCTCTAGCTGCACAAGCCTCGGCAAATTCAGCGTTTTCGCTCAAAAAGCCGTAGCCGGGATGGATCGCCTCCGCTCCAGTCTGCTGGGCGGCCGCCAAAATTCTTTCCCAACGCAGGTAGCTATCTGCTGCCAGAGCCGAACCGATCGCCACCGATTCACCCGCCATCGACACATGACGCGCATAGACATCGGCTTCAGAATAAACGGCAACCGAGGCAACTCCCAGGCGATCGAGCGTGCGAATGATGCGACAGGCAATTTCACCGCGATTGGCAACTAAGACTTTGGTGAACATAGGCATGGAGAATGCGCGAGGGGGTTGTCAAAACTGCCTGAGCAACGAAACTTTTGTGGAGAGGCGATCGCTCCCCCGCTATCCCCTAAACCGCATCCCAAATGATGAGCTGAATGGGCGTAGGGTTGTATCCGTTGCAGGGATTATTCATTTGAGGACAGTTGGAGATCACTACCAGCACATTCATATCTGCTCGTAGATCGATCGTGCTACCCGGATCAGAAATGCCATCGACGATCTCCAGCGTACCGTCAGGGCTAACAGGCACATTCATAAAAAAGTTGATGTTGCTAGTCATGTCTCGCTTGCCCAAACCGTAGTCCTTGAGAGCGTAAAGAAAGTTCTCAACGCAGGCATGTTGCCATTTTTTGTCGAGTCCAAATCGAACCGAATTACTTTCGCAACTGCAAGCTCCGCCCGATGTGTCATGTCGTCCACAGGTGTCGCTCAGGACGGTCATTAATACATTGCTATCATTGGAGTATAGCTTTGTTCCTGTTGTGATAAAAATATTGCCCTGTGCCCGAATTGTATCGGGAGCGCTGTAGCGTTCGCTAGGGTCATCAGAGTTGTATACCAAGAAATCAACCGCTTGATTGCCGCCTAAGTCCACAATTCGCAGTGTTTGTCCTTTTTTAATCACGTGCGCCCAAGATTTGCGGGCAGGCAACACCTGATCGTAAATCGCCAGCTTCGGATCGAGCTGCGACACCAGAGTTGAAGTCATAAGAAAGGCTCCTGTTTATTCTCAAGGTCTTAAGGCAAAAGTTTTAGGCAGAGGATTCCCGTCAAACAAAAAGGGCATCCGTATTTTGAAAGCCCCGTATCGCTTCTGGATTACTGCTTCTACAAAGATCGTCCGTAGTAGGAAGGGGTGACTTCCAGACGATCGCCTGAATAGGTTTGGCATCGTACACCCTGCTTGGATCGAGCGGATGCGGGCAGTTGGATAAAACAGCCAACACATTCATCTCTGCCCGTAAATCAATAAATTCTCCAGGCTGAGCCGTTTGTTCTGCCCAAGCTAAGTTTCCTTCAGGATCAACAGCAATCCGAGTAAACAGATTAAGGTTAGGCATGATGTCTTTTTTGCCGAGATTCTGCTTGATCAGCGCCAGCATGAAGTTATCTCGTGAGTTCTTAAAATCTCCCTCGCTGTACTTCGCATTTGTCAAGACATTGCTGCATCCAGCCAGCGTATCGTGCAAGCCACAGGTATCTTCTGTAATGGAGAACAGCACGCGCCCCATATCAGAGTAGAGCAGCATTCCTTTTTTCAAGAAAGCCTTGAACTGAATTTTGGCGGTATCAGCAGCGTTGTATCGTTCAATCCAGTTATCGGCGTTGTAGCAGAGGAAAGCAACGCCTCTAGAGCCTTCAGGTGCAGCAATTCGCAGCGTTGTGCCCCGGGGAATAATGCGAGACCAGTAGGCTCCACCCGGAATAATTTCACTCTCAATGATGAGGGCTGAATCGAGATCCATAATTTGTGCGTCAGATTTAGTAGACATGATAATTCCTGAATTCACTCCCTCAGATTGAACAGAACCTAGCAATTCAGCCTTGTCTCTAATTTCAGAACGTGATGCAAGCGCTATGCTAATGCCATTCTTGATACTTTAGCTTCAGATATGCAGTGAGGCAAGCTCGATTCAGCGATCGCATCTATGCCTGCTCCGGTTCCAAACACCACAGCATATTTAACAATAGAGCTGTTATTAACTTGGCAATCATTGAGAATGCATTTTTTAAAGATTTTTTGTTGTGGGGCGGCTGCTTGTCAGAGGGCAACCAGGCTGGGAGATCATTCCAGAGCTTGCACCTTCGCCGGGTGAACCTGTGATTGACAAACCGGGGAATGGCGCCTTCTACGCGACCGATCTGGATCACCTCCTCAAACAATCAAGGCATTTCCAACGTAGTCTTGTGTGGAGTTACTACGGCAGTCTGCGTTCACTTCACCCTGCGAGAAGCCAGCGATCGCGGCTATGACACGCTGATTTTAGAAGATTGCTGTGGTGAAAGTGACCCTAAGCTTCATCTGGCGGCGATCGAAATGGTGAAAATGGAGGGTGGAATTTTCGGTACGGTTGCCACTTCACAAGCTTTTATCGCTGCAATTAAAGCTTTTCCCAAAACCTATGCTTGATAGCCGCTGTGATGCTCTCTGCTAGATACCTCATCATTACATGGAGACGAGCGCCTGAGAATCAAAAATCTATTCCCAATACTCCACACAACTTAGAAGACCCAGTGTCAGAGGATAAACTAATGCTTTCTAGATAGAAGTTACTGGAGTATCCCCTTCAGGTAACTTCAGCCAGTCTAGAGGTTCGCGGGAGAACAAGAAAGAAACACCTATTGCCCCAACAAACTGGTCTAAGTCTAATCCATCTTCTGTCTCTAGAACGACCCCTTGACCATGAAATAAACGATGAATTCGGAAGCGATGATAGTTTTGAACTAAGCTTCCAAGCGTGACATATTGCCGATAATCGCGTGGGTATAGCTCTGAATCTAGTTTGGGTAACAAATGCCAAGGGCAGCGAATAACTCGGTGGTGGGCACTGTGGTAAGAGAAATTCAACAGTAGTAAGTTTAGCCAAGACCAACGGCGTGAAACTAAATTAGAAAAAGTGTTAGTTTCTTCATGTTCAAGACTATAGCGAGGCAGAGGTTGACCCAGCTGAAAAACCGTGTACGTGTGCTGGAAACAGTCAACAAATCGCAGAATATTGATGAAACAAATGTAGGCAAAGAAGTAAAGCACGATTGCTTTAAAGGAATACAGGGCAAGTGATGTAAACAATCCACCTCGCAGTAGCAGTAAAGCGGCATTACGAAATCGCTCATCCCGACGAGATTGACCTAAAAAAGGTGAAATTACATTCAGCCAGCGAAATAAGAAATTAATTACAGGGAAATAAAGCCATTCTAGAGCAACAACAATCTGCAGCAATGGCTTAGGGAGCGATCGCAAAAAGTCGGGGATAGAAAAAACCGAAAAGTCGGCACGATTTTTGTGATGAGCCAAGTGATTGCTGGCAATGTCTCGATAGTCGCTGTAGCAAGATCCCGTAATGAATAGCATGACCTGACCTAGGGCAACATTCCAACTCGGATGGCGAAAAATTGTGCTGTGAACAAATTCATGGACAAAATAAGCCGCCCAAACCAAGGTGTGAATTAGCAGCACAACAC
>CASBQM010000862.1 GCA_949127645.1 Synechococcales cyanobacterium PMM_0036 | reverse complement strand
TGCCAATTAGGTGGCTGGCTTTGCGTTTTTCTGGCGGCAATTTGTCGGCTCGGAACGCCTCAAGCTGTAAAGCGTCCGATCGGCTGAGTCGTCCTAGTCGAGCGCTGACTTCCAGCATTAGAGCCAGATCTTGAGGGCTAGGTTTCTGGGGAAGCACGATCGCCGTACTGGATAAATCTTGAGGAGCCGCAAACGGAAAAGCCGACTGCATCAGCTTTAAGTCTGGCATTCGTGACAGGTGTTCTCGCTTTAGCTCAAAGCTGGTATCCGCATGAATCGTTCCCCAAAGCTGCTGATCGGTCACGCGGCTGCACGATCGCCGTTCGCGCGGGTCAAGGCGAAAATTGATCTGCATCTTGGAATTGGGCTTGATGCGATCGGGCGTAATTTCAATTTTCATCGATTGTCGCGTTGCCCCATCGGCAGAAGAAAGCCGACTGCCCGCCAAGGGCACGCCGTCAATCTGCACTTCTACGAGGGAAGTTAGCGGATTTACCTGAGCGCCGTAGCTGTAGTTAAGCGTCATGGAGCTACCTGGCACAAACAGATCATCGGGCAGGGCGCGAAAGTCAACTTCCAAAGCAGGCGCATGGGAGCCGCGTACAGACACATCTCTATAGGGCTGACGATCGTAGGTCTGCAAATCGCTAAGCTGAAAGCGATCCTGCACAGGCAAATATCCTGACCACTGCCGGATCGGCGGTGATGGCACAGGCGCAACTTCGCTGACCACAATCACGTTTCCAGTGCCCATTTGGCGATCGGGCGTTTGCACCAAAAACTGAATTGCCTTTGCAACGCCATCCGCTCCGTTGCCCGTTGCGATCAGGACGGGCGTGCGGCTTTCGTCTGCCGTGGTTAGCACTAGCAGCCCCACGTCTTTAGGAAACGGCTGCTGCTTGCCATCCAAAATTTGCTTGTTCTTCAGCGACAGCGGCAGCTTTAGGGACTTGAGAACAGGCTGGCTCTCTGGTGTGCCGATAATGACGAGCGGCTGATTAGATTTCACCTGATCGATATCGCTGATCAGGCGGGTTTTCAGGTCTCGGTAGACTGCTACCCGACCCAGTGCCGCCTGAAAACGGGAGGCAGAAGTCAGCCAGGTTTCATCCATTGTCTGCGGCTGGAGATACGTAACCTGATTGGCTTCCAGGCTGAGCGTGTCAAAAATAGGATAGGGGTAGCGGCTGAAGTCCATGGCGATCGGCTGCGGCTGGAAGTCAAACACCAGCTTAGAGTCAGGTAATACCTCAGTCCACAGCGACGGATCATAGGGATCTTGGGTGCAGGTGGGCGAGTTGTTTTGCAGGGCGGCGATCGTGATTTCGTTATAGTCCTGAATTAGATCAGGCGAAACATCAAACACCGCCGTGCCGATTTTTGTCTCAGGTTGGTTTAACGGAACGCTGCCAATGCTAGTGCCGTTGATCAGTACCGTCAGGTTCGATCGGCTAGCATAAAGCGCGGGCGAATGACGATAGCGCAGAGACATCTTCACCGTCTTGGGCTTCCAGTTGCGCGGACGGGTAAACCGCAATCTTGCCTCGTCGTAAATGCTTTCTAGCCGGAGTCGATTGCCTACCAACGGGCTACGATTTAGCTCCAGCACATATTTCCCGCTGGCGGGTACAGCCACTATGGGCGTGGCGGGTAGCGGATTGGGCAACGAAAATGATCCGCTAGGTTGAGGTGATGAATCGGGTAATGAGTCGAGTGATGAATTGGGTGATGAGCTAGGTGATGAGCTGGGTAGTAATTGCCCTGTAGACTTTTTTGGAAAAGTCTCGATCGCTGCTGGAGGATCAGCCTGCGCTCGAACAATCGACATCACACCGCCTAAGCTAATACTGCAACTCAAAAGAATTAAGAATAAAAACGATCGCCATTTATTATTAGAAGAACGATTCTTAGGCTTTACGTCAGGAGATGCAGAAGGAAACAACGAGTGGAAAGGGTTTTTCATGGGTGAGGAAATGCACGGGGTAGGGAATAGGGAACAGGAAGTGCGCTAGTAACGCTCCCAGTAGGGCTGGAAACCTCGTCGTCTGAGTAAGTTGACACGAATTTGCTGAGCGCGATCGCTCCATCTAGGGTCAGCTTTTTGAAGGGCTTGAAATCGCTCTAGGGCGGCGATCGGCTGATCTTGGGCTAGCTTAAGCTCTGCTAGAATGCGCTGGATGTCGGTATCGTTTGTCCGGAGGGATAGCACCTGAGTGTAGAGCCGCTCAGCTTCAGTAAAGCGCTTTTGCTGAAAGCGCACGCCGCCTAACGCCGACAGCGCATCGGGATTGTCGGGCTGCGTGGTCAAAATGCCTTCGTAAGCTTGACTTGCCAGTGCCAAATTGCCCAGACTTTGCGCTAGGTCGCCTTGAATGAAGGCGGCTCCCACGCGATCGGGATTAGTTGCCAAAAGCTGCGTGACGTGAGCCTGCGCTTTTGCCGGATCGCGCGATGCCCAAAGCTGTACCCAGCGCAGGTTAACGCCGATATTGTTAGGATCGATCGCCAGTAGACGTTCATACAATTCCTCTCGCTGCGGGTCGGCAGGTAGCGCTCCTACCAGCAGAAATAGCTCTGAAGGCGGGTCGGCGCGATCGGTGAGTCCTTTTGTCAAAATCTCTTC
>CASBQM010000861.1 GCA_949127645.1 Synechococcales cyanobacterium PMM_0036 | reverse complement strand
GAGAAAGATCCTCATCTTCCAGGTTGGCTCCTGCCAGATGTTTGAGTTTACCCGCCCGAATTGCCTCAATGTCCATGGATTTTCTCTACCGTGCTTGTGATTGAAGAAGTGCCTGATTCATCGTAAGCAATCTGGAGATTTTCCTGAGAATAAGAATCTACCAGCCACAAGCCCGAAGCAATTTTGGGCATAGCCACTGGCAAACTCAACCCCTGCTGAAGCGCCGTCACCAGCAAGCCCAGAGCCTCCACTAGCTTAGGATCCCAGCGATCGCCCTGCCGCACCCGACAGTCTACTAGCGCTGCCGCCACAGCTTTCTCTAGCGGCTGAGAACGATGCTCAACCACGCACCGCTGGAACTCTGCCACCAAGCCCAAAATTCGAGACTCGATCGGAATTTCATCTCCCGCCAATCCAGCAGGCTGTCCAGTGCCATTCCACCATTCGGCTTGATGGGTAAGGATTGTGGCGATCGCACTTAGTCGCTGCATTCGGCGCAAGACCTGAATGCCGGGGACAAGTGGACAGTAGGGAGCCTGATTGGGAGATTCTGCCGAATCGCTGACCGAAGTGCCCGCACTCAAGACGCGATCGAAGGATTGCAGAAACGCGATGCGGTGTAGCAAACCCGCCAGCCGCAATCGATGGAGCTGCCAGGAGGGCAAATCCAGCAATTGCCCCATCGCCTCAGCCAATGCCGCCACCTCTGCTGCCACCATAGGATTACTGAGGTCAGTCTGGTCAATGAGCTGTGCCACCCGCAGAAAAGCCTGTAGTTCGCTAGAGGTTAGGTTATTGTCTAGTGAGGAAGTCGGCAGAAGTTCTGCTAGCGGCGAAGTCGTCTCGCGGGTTTGCAGATAATCCACCACGCGTGACACAATGTCTCCCATATGCTCGACGGTTGGAACGCTGGAAAATGCACCTTGAGTCAAGGGCGCAATGTCACCAATCTGAGCTTTGAGGCGCTGTTGCAGAGTTGGGTTATAGCGCCCCACGTGATCTACCAACAGTTCGACTGTTTCTAAGACTAGAGCCGGTTCAAACGTCCAAATTCCATAAAACTTCCGCTCTAGATCTTCTGTCGGAAAGCCCGCAGCCCCATAGTCGGCTTCAGATAGCTCCTGACACAGCACCATCGCCGTGTAGTTGGGCGACAGAATCACCAAATGCCATTCCTGCGCTACCGGATCGGCTTCTTCTAAACTTACCAACGCTACATTCGATCGCTGGCTGGTCGGGTGGTCGCCAAAGCCTCCATCCGGTGCCGCCAAAATCACAATTTGGCGCGATCGCCCCGCAATTTCGCCATAGCGATCGGCTTCTTCTAGATACCATTTGCCTCGTTGAAAAGCGGTAATCATCAGCGGCGAGTAGTCCGCATCTAAAATCGCATCTTCTAGGGCGTGACAGAGTGCCACCAGCGTATTTTTATAGTACACCCCAAAATTTAGGGGCGGTTTGTCAGGATGGTGGGTCAGGTGAGCCGATCGCAGCTTATCGAGAATGGAGCCTTCTAGCATGGAACGTGGGGGAGGAGTAAAAGAAAATTAAAAGCGATCAATTAAATCGAATACAGGTGTTAAAGCCTTAGACTGAGACGAGCGTTTTGGGGGGATCGATCGGCGCACTTAAGGCTTCCTCCAGTGGAGCCACGCCTAATTTCTGCTCCAGAATCCGCATCACCTCGCGCCCAAAATCATTGGGATTTTGCTTCCAGGCTTGCAGACAAACCTCGCCAAAGAAAGATCCGAGCGGCTCCGGATTCCACAGCAGCTTTTTCGCTGTCCAGGGCATCACGCTCATGGGGTTATATCCCGGCTTAATGATTTTCTTGCCAAACGCATAGTCTTCCAAATGCGTATGGGGTTGCAAGCCAATAAAGAAAATCGCGGGTTCCACCTTGTCGGCTCCGAAGATTTGCTCTAATGCCCGGTGATAGGCGATCGTTTGGCGAATGGTGGCGAAAGTCTCGTCGATAACATTAAACGAGTAGTTGACAGATACTATATCGTTGAATCCTGCTGCCTTCAAATCGCGGCAATTTTGCAAGACCGTCCGCAGGTTGTAGCCCATGCGCATCTTGCGAATCAGCTCCTGCGATCCGCTAGTAATGCCAATCTCGAAGTAGTTCATGCCTGTTTTCACCATCAGGTCGCACAGCTCCGGAGTCAGATTATCTGCCCGGATGTAGGCTGCCCAGTGGATATCAGTCATGCCCGTCTCTAGAATTTTCTTCAGCAGCTCGATCGCATCCTCCATAAACCGCCGCGCCGGAATGAACTGGGCATCGGTAAACCAGAAGTTTCTCATGCCGCGATCGTAGAGTTGCTGCATCTCCTTCACCACTTCCTCAGCCGGATTGATGCGGACTTGCTTGCCCTCCACCACGGTGTAGATGCAGTAGCAGCAGTTGTGCGGACAGCCGCGCTTCGTTTGCACCCCTATATAAAAGTCACCCCCCTGCAAGTAATACTCAAAGTCTGACCAGATTTGAGCAATGTAGTCGTAGTTACAGGCGGATTTTTCGAGGGGCGTGGGCTGCTCGTGGATCAGGCGATCGCGGGGCTGATCTTCACCCACCACATAGCAGCGCTCACCCGAAACATCCTGACCGCGCAAGAGCTTCTCCAGCAGCGTTTCGCCCTCGCCCACTGAGACGATCGATCCTTTAGGCAAAATCTTACCCATCTGCTCATAGAAAACGCTGACCGCACCGCCACCCACAATTAGCCGAGCCTCTGGGCGATAGCGTCGGGCGCGCTTCAGACCTCGCCGGATCAAGCCCAAATTTCGCCACAGCTCGTCATAGTAGGATATCGCCATTCGTAAGCCGCCCAATGCTCCCCGCATCTTCAGCAGCAGGTCACGAGAATAGAACAACTCAAAGGCATTTTGCAGCGGATTACCGCCTCGCCCTCCTACAGGCGCATAAATCTGAATATCTCGCCAAGAAAACACTAGCAGCGTCGGTTGAAACTGATCGATCGATCGATCGAGTGCGGCATTAAAGTCTAGAGGCGGAATCGTGCCCAAATCGAGAATCTGCTGATCGATTGCTGGGAACAGCTTGTGGACATGATCCGCAAGATAAACCACCCCAATGGGAAAAATAGGATTGCAGGGCAACCGGACATAAAGGATGCGATCGCCTGCCTTTCCCAAGGACACCGTTCCCAGCGAGGTTTTTTCCAGCGAGGTAATTCCGGGTAAAGAGCGACTCAGTTGACTCTGATTTGCTTGCAAGCTCATAAGACAAGTTTGTAGAGAGTAGAGAAGCCATGGAGCGCTAGCGATCACAGAGGTTTATCTTTCGCCCAGATGTTGTATCCAGATGTTTTATCTAGATCCTGATACTAGCTGAACCTAAAAACCTATTGCCGTAAATTTAGAGAATTATGAAATTTAGATTCATATAACTTCACGATACCACCGAGTTTCTTTACCTGCATGAAAGATTGTTAGTGAAAGTTACAAAATAGGTGAAATGCAGATTGAAGAGTCAGAGAAGATACATCTATTCATTTTGCGGCGGCTGCAATTTTGAACCCACAGCGTTGGTAGTCGCTTTTACAAATACTGGGGATTAGGGAATGCTAGGGTCTAGATATAACAAGCTCATAAAGCTAAGGCTCCTGCATCGTTATGTCCCAAGTCTTTGATCCTCTACCAAGCGACTCTTCAAGTGACCTAGTTCTTTGTTGCTATGTCAACGCCACTAGCAAGATCCAGATTGCTCGCATCACCAATATTCCGAACTGGTATTTTGAACGGGTAGTGTTCCCAGGTCAGCGCCTAGTTTTTGAAGCGTTGCCTCAGGCTCAGATGGAGATTCACTGCGGCATGATGGCAAGCGCTATTTTGGCGGACACCATTCCTTGCGATCGCCTGCGGATTGAAACAGAGCTAGAAGCAGATTTGGCGATCGAGACTCTTCCTTCTGCCTCAGAATCTCTGACAACCGCAGTGGACTAGGAGAAGCTTCGCGCAAATTAGCGCCGCAGAGAGGTGCGTAGATACGCCGCAAACGATCACTGTAAAAAATCTGAAGCTCTCTATATATGTAGCTATATCCACCTGGGTTAGGAGGGGGACATTTTGGGTGGCGCGCTCCACGCGCCACCCAAAATGTCCTAAGAAGATTGAATACAGCTATATCCCTGTGCTTTGGATAGAGGCACAGGAGAATTGTGTTGAAAAATCTCCGGTGTGTCAGCACACCTTAATAGAAAATATCAGGCGATCGCTCGGTTCCTTCATAGAGACTTCATACTAGCCAGATTTCAGCGATCGATCGGACAAAACTTTCCTCGATTTATCCGGTTTTCTCAAGTTGCATTATCCAAAAAATTTGTAGATTGATGTCTGAAAGCCCATCAGAATCAAGATTTCGCCTATTATTCGTAGTCAGATTAAATCAGCAGATCCTATGCCGCAGATTGTTTTAGTGAATCCTCAAATCCCTCCCAACACGGGAAATATCGCCCGAACCTGCGCTGCAACGGGAACGGCTCTACATTTGGTCGGACCTCTAGGATTCGAGATTAGCGATCGCTATCTAAAAAGGGCAGGTTTGGACTACTGGCAGTACGTCGATTTGCGCTATCACCCGACCCTAGCCGATTTTCAGGCTTATTATCAGCAGCAGCCCGGGCGACAGGTCGGCTTTAGCACTTCAGGAACATATAGCTATACAAAGTTTCAATACCAAAATACTGATTGGCTACTGTTTGGTTGTGAAACGACCGGGCTGCCGCCAGAAGTTTTAGCCAATTGCGATGCTGTAGTCCGAATTCCCATGGTTCAGGCGGGCGTTCGCAGCCTTAATTTATCGGTTAGCGTGGCGATCGGCTTATTTGAAGCGCATCGTCAGCTAGGTTTTCTGGAGTTAAGCTAGGTTTTCTGCAATAGGAAGAGCCGCCGTCTTAAAAAAAATTCCTAGATTTCCGTAAAGGGCGATCGCTCCGGTGTAGTCATAGAAGATTGAGATAAACAGCTCATTTTCGATGACTAAAATCTTGTTCGGAGAAATTAGCTGACCTTTATATCCATATATATGCATTTGCGAATGCAGTATGGAATGATTTAATTAAAGTCGAATAATCGGTTAAATAACTTTCTAAACAAGACACTTAAGTTAGACGCTTGTATTAGTGCAGGAGCGCTTCAGTCGTCTGCACTACAAAATTTGTCGAAATACCATAAGAAATTTCTATAGAAGCTTGCGTAGAATCACGGGCGCTGAAAATGCCGTATTAGAGCGCAACCCGGCTCCGCTTCAAGGGTTTGTTGGCGATCAGAAGTGCATAAATCTATGTAGCCAATGCAGCCTAAAGTCATATCGTCAACCGTAGAATCAACCGTCTTATGGGGTTGTTGAACGGTCATTGATAGAAAATGAAAAATTGAGAATTAGACTGGTTTTTCATCTTCTAGAATCTTGAACACCAGCTCTTTTCGACCTCTAGAACTGCCTGTAGACAAAGGTTCTAGGAGTCAACATTAGCGGCTATAAAATGCCTTGATACACGCAATCTCAGATGTATTCATGTTGGTAGCATTAGATGCTAGACGTTAATTAAGTGTTGTACACTGTGCCCTTGAAGATTAATAAATCTGGGTCACTGCTCTGCTCAGGCGCAATCTCGACCCCATGTTTTAAAAGATTCAACCTGCATAAATGAGCAAGTCTTGAATTTTTCATTAACTGGTGTAAGCTTGTTTAAGTCAAAAAGAGCGAAGGTAATCTTACCTAGTCATACGGCAACGTCTGTGATCTCGATCGCTGCTCTGTGTGATTCCTGTCATAAAGACTCATAGATCAGGTTGGTTGGGAATAGTTAAACGCTGCTCATTAGGAGGTCATTCTTGAAGCGAGAATTTCTGCGGAAGGTCAAGCCTGTTTCCTGCTCCCCCCGTGAAACGGCAGAGCAACCCGAACAGATTTCTGCGGGAGTCAGCCGTCGGGCACGCACCTCTGCTGCCATGTTCGGTCTAGCTCTATCAGTGGGAGCATCTAGTCTGGTTCTGCCTCATCGTGACGATGGGGCAAACGCAGCCGAATCTAAAGGTACGGAAGTCGCAGCTCAATCGCTGTCGCAAATTGCAGCTCTGCCTGTTTCCGAGCCAGGTTCGATTGTGGTTCTTCCCTCAACGGTCACGGTTGAACATGTGGTGCGAGAAGGGCAAACACTTTCCCAGATTGCCCGCAGCTATCGGGTCAATGTTCAAGATATCAGCGCTACAAATCATTTAGCTGCCGATGTCTTGCTCAAGCCAGGGCAAGTCCTCAAAATTTCTGTTAACCGTGCTGACAGCGCATTGAAAGCGTCTCTCCCTGAGATAGTTGCTTCTGCTGATCTAAGTCAGGTGCCAGCAGCCGGATCTACTGCCTTGAATCGCCTACGAGACCAGAGGGACAAGTTAAAAGATAGTTTGGCGGAGTTGCGGTCTGAGGATGTGAAGGGTTCGGCGGCTGGGGCTAACGAGGCAGCAGCTTCGATCGCATCCACTGCGTCAATTTCTGCGTTGGCTTCTCAAACGGGCGAAAAACCTGAAGCGTATCGTGTTCAGTCTGGAGATACTTTAACGGCGATCGCTAGAGCGCACGGTATTTCTGAGCGCACTTTGGCGACGACAAATCATTTGTCTGACCCAGACTGGATTCGAGTCAGCGACTCGTTGAATGTGCCTTCTGCTCAGTCGATCGCTCCTGGCG
>CASBQM010000860.1 GCA_949127645.1 Synechococcales cyanobacterium PMM_0036 | reverse complement strand
GGGCGTACGACATTCGCGGCAGAGCTCTTGCCGTCGATCGAGTTCGCGTAAACCTTGACCGAACGCACCATTCATGTCCTTCCAACTGATACCCGATGACTCATCCGATCCGAGGATCCCGGTCTCCGGTCGCCAACTGGCCGCCGTAGGCGCCAGCGAACGCGCCATCATGAACCAGACCGGCCACCGGAGCGTCCAAATGGTCCGGCGCTACATCCGTGAGGGGACGGTATTTGATAAGGAGAACGCGGCCGGAAAAGCGGGACTATAAGTAACCGGCACACTTGGTGTTGGGTCGAAGGATAGCGCTCGCAAATTGCGACCTATATTCTAGTAAACAAGAAAGTGTACACTATCGTGACAAAAAGCAAAGTCTCTGTTATGTGCCGGGAGCGTGGCGACAATCAGCAGCTCAGCACAGGGCGTGATCAGATCTGACCACAGCACCAACTCGACAGCAGAGGGCTGGAGAACGTTACCGTGCAGATAATCCTTCGATTGGTCGGTTTCATCGTCTTTGTTGCTTGTAGCAGCACCGCGATCCTGGCATACGACCAGGCACGACTTGTCCCGAATAGCCCGATTCGAGGTCGCATGACCTGTCCCAACGAGAGCCCGTCCTTCCAAATGAGCCTTCGACGAAACCAGGTCGCCGAAATCAGCATTTCGCATAGCGAAATACTACTACAAATCGCGGTGCGGGCTCCGAGCAAGGCCGAGTCGATCAGCCTTTGGTTTCCCGGTAAGTACCACGGTGAAGACCGTTTAGCGCTGGTCGCCACGGAATCCGGATCGTACACCCTTGAACTTCGCTGTGCGGAGGACTGGAACATGGGTGTCGACACATTTATCGCTGACGGCATAGGGGAATATATCGTTGCCCTTAACTCAGTACGGGACAGTACGACGGCAGACCGGACTCATTTCGAGGCTGATCGGTTGTTCTATGCAGCGGTACGCGACGGCCTTCGCCGCAATGCTTACGCAAAAGCGGAAGCCGACATCATGGCTGCACAATCCACCTATCGTATAATGGGCGATTCTCCTAAGGCTGCCCTTACATATCACGCTCTTGGGCTTCTGCAATACGGTCAGACGAAGAACCTCAAGGCCGAAGCGTTGTTAAGTACAGCCCTGGCTCAATCCCCTTCCAAGACTGCTGCCGCCGCCACGGACCCATCTCTGATGCTGCACCTCGGCATGGTCAATAGCTCAATGCACCGCTACGAGCCTTCGTTGCGGTTCTACGGCTATGCACTCACCGCTGCGGAACAAACCGGCGACCGCATGGCGCGCGGATGCGCACTATTCTGGATCGGTCTTGTTCGGGTCCGAGCGGGGCAACGATCCGAGGCGATAGACGCTTATCACATGGCCACTGCCGCGTTTCAGTCGATTCGATCGTACCGGTGGTACGTCAAGACCCAACTGTATAGAGCTGGGACGGAGTCTTTCCTCGGCCGACGCCAAGCCGGGTTCAGCTTGCTTGACGACGCCTTGAAGGTAAGTGCTGGGGAGTCATATCTCGGTCCGGAGCGTGTCGAGGTCCTACTAACCCTTGGCGGATGGTACGGTGTGAACGGTGAGTATGATCGCCAACTGCAAACGTACATGAGCGCTCTGGATTTCGCCACTTCGGCCCGCCTGACAAACAGCGAATACTCGATAATGATCAGCTTGGCAGCCTTTTATGGCAGCGGAGATCCTAAAGCCATTGACTTCTTTTCTAGGGCTTTGACGCTTGCCAGACAATCTAACGACCGTACACGACAATCCCGTGCACTCCGGTTCATTTGCCAAACATATCAACAATTGGGCGAATTGCAACTTGCGTTCCAGTTTTGTGGACAGGCACGACACATTGCGGGGGTGTCGTTCCTAGACGCAGCCTTTGCCGAAAGCACCCTTGGAAGACTCCATGCCCTCCGTGGGGACTACAACAACGCTTTGACCCTATCTCGCGCTGCGCTTACGAAGCTAAAGGTTGATGGCAACCGGTTCGCGGAAGCTGAGATCCAGCTACAGATCGGCGATATGTGCCAAACGGCCAAGCGGAACGACGATATGCTGGCCTACCAAGCCGCTCTCACAATTGCCGACCAGATTGGCTCTAAACCGTTGCGAGCGAGGTGCCTCTTCTCACTTGCTTCGGCGCACGCCCGTCGTAATGAGGTATCCAAAGCCGAACAGTGTCTGAAACAAGCGCTGTCGATGTCCGAAACGGTTACCGATATTGGCAGAACAGTCTGGGCTCTTTCTGCACTGGCCGGTCTTGCTAAAAGACTCAACCACCTCGATGACGCCCGAAAGCACCTTGACAATGCCATTCAGTTGGTGGAATCCACTCGCGCACGCGTGACGATTCCTATTCTGCAAACAGCATTTGCAAGTAACATGAGATTTGTCTACGATCTCTACATTGACGTGCTGATGGCCAATCCACAAGAGGGGTCCGCCAAGGCTCTAGAAATATCTGAGCGAGCAAGGGCGCGAACCTTTCTCGAGTCACTCCGTCCCGAGGTCGCAGAGAGAGTCCGTCTTCCAAGAGACCTTGCTCGACAACGGGACACCCTTTCCTCCGACCTTGCAGCCAAATACCGTGAGGAGTTGTCAAGCCTCGTGAACGGTGATGGATCACATCTACAAGCATTACGTCAAGACATTGCGGTTGGTTCCGCAAAACGAGACCAACTCAATAGTCAGCTCAGGCACAGCTCAGAGGTAAACTCAAGGCGTCCTGTCTCCGTCAGCGGTCTTCAGGCACTGCTAGGGCCCGACGATGTGCTCTTGGAATACGCGCTCACAACTCAGTCAGCGTATCTATGGATGGTAACCAGAGAGTCTGTAAAGGCATGGCCGCTTGGAAGCCGTGATGGATTAGAGCACCTTGTCACGTCGTTTCGCGCCGCCATCAGTTTAGGCAGACCCTCCCAGGTCTCTCAGTTCATTTCGAAGGCGGTGCGCACGGCGGCGCTGCGCGATGCTAGTGCCCCTTTAACTAAACTATTACTCGATCCGGTCCTTCCGCTCATCCGAGGTAAGCGGGTGATCATCGCTCCTGACGGTCCGCTTCATTATCTTCCCTTCGGCGCTCTCGACATAAAAAAGGCCGACGGGACCATTGTGCCTTGGATCAACGACAACGAGATTACTAT
>CASBQM010000859.1 GCA_949127645.1 Synechococcales cyanobacterium PMM_0036 | reverse complement strand
GACGCAGGCGGATTGGAAACTGCGATCGCACCTGGAATTGGTCAGCTAGCTTCTGAGCCAAAAGCGGGTAGAACAACCGGACTTCATCTTGAAAGAATCCTAGAGGCGTGGCGGAATCACAGGTATATTTGCCTTCTGTTGCCTCCGTAATTCGGTTGGCTAGATCCAGTCGATTGTCGCCGATCGCCGCAAAAATCAAGATGCTCGGAGGAATGTGGTAGCGCAACTGTGGCTTGACATCTGCCCGCTTGACATCTGCCCACTTGACATCTGCCCATAGGCAAAACTGCTCAATCAGCCTCGTGGTTTTGCCGCTGCGAGTGGAACCCGTAATCCAAACAGAATCAAAAGACACCTATTGCCCTTCAACGAATTTGCTATGATACTACGTACTTTACGGAGATTTTGCCCAAATTTCATTAATACTTATTTGGTAACGCTTGATAACAATTTAAAAGATTAGGGACAGCTCTCTCATCCTACCTCAAGCTCAAACCTTCGATCGCAACCGAATCTAACAGCGATTTAGTGGGTTAAGTTTTTAATATTAGTCAGCATTAAAGTACTACATTAAGTCTTTAACTAAATTTCGTCTGAGTCAACCACTTCTGATTCAATTCTGCTTCAAACATGAGGAATTCATTTGCGGCTTCTGTCAGAAGCTACTTTCGTAGCTCGAATCGCTGGCTTTTGAGAACACCTGAGCGTGCCTTAGATCAGGCGTACGATGCTGCTGTCATTATTAAAGGTCTAGAAGAGGCACATTTTGGCGGCAACAGAGTCGCATTTGACTCAGGGAACTACAGCCGCAGTGCCCAGAGCTATTTTGAATCGGAGCTAAAAAAGAACCTAGATATTATTAAGATTCGCCTAGCCGAATTTAAGGCAAGTAGCTCTATTCTTCGCCTCTCTAGTCAAGCCACAACCGAGGTGCAGCTAGGAGAGAACTCTGGCGATTTACTTAGCCTCAATGTCATTGATAGACCCAACTTAATTCTGAAGAAATTGCGGTTTATCGATGAAATTTTGGCGCGTTACGAAAACAGAACCACTAACCCTCTCTCGCCCGTTGTGGTCAGCCAACCTAGGGCGATCGCCGTCAATTCATCCGAGCGATCGAGCCTCCCCGACTCTAATTCCGTGCAGAATCGGAACACTAATCAAGATAAAAAATCGCTGGTTGATAAGACTAGCGTGCTACCCCGCTCAATTCTTGCAACTGTCGATCGCATCCGACGAGATCTTGATCCCGAAGCCGAACAGCAGGTCGTTCAAACCTTTCGTCAGTCGAAGTTTAAAACAGGTATTGCGATTCGATTTTTGCTGTTGTTGATCATCGTTCCCTTACTGACACAGCAAGTTTCTAAAAACTTTGTTATCGGACCCATTGTCGATCGCTACAGAGCAGAACATGAAGCCGCAGATGTTTTCATCAACTATGAATTAGAGGAGGAGGCGCTAGATGAATTACAGCGGTTTGAACAGCGTCTACGCTTTGAAATACTGATTGGCAAAGTTCAGCCTAAAGAAGAATCAGAAATCTTGGAGAAGGTGAAAGAGAAAGCGGCAGAAATCGAAATTGACTATCGCAGTATTGGATCGGATGCAATCAAAAATATCTTCTCGGATGTGCTGGCGCTAGCTGCTTTTGCGATCGTCATTGTCTCCAGCAGGCGCGAAATTGCCGTCCTTAAGGGCTTCATGGATGAAGTCGTCTACGGACTTAGCGACAGCGCTAAAGCTTTTATCATCATCTTATTCACCGATATATTTGTGGGATTTCATTCGCCCCACGGTTGGGAGGTTTTGCTGGAAGGTGTTTCCAAACACCTTGGCTTACCTCCAAGCCACGACTTTATCTTTCTGTTTATCGCCACATTTCCCGTCATTTTGGACACTATTTTCAAATACTGGATTTTTAGATATCTCAATCGGGTGTCTCCCTCTGCCGTTGCAACCTACAAAAACATGAACGAGTAGATTCTCGCCATGCCCCCAAAGCTCACGCCCGACTTAGTTTCTCTGCCATCAGCCCTGAGCGCCGCAAAATTTGGGGTCTGGAATTTAACGCTGTTAGGGTTAGGCTCCATCTTGGGAACAGGCGTTTTTGTCGGGATTGGCATTGCGGCTCATGTTGCGGGGGTAGGGACGATCGCCGCCGTTATCCTAGCCGCCCTCATGGCGCTGGGAAGCGAACTTAGCGCTGCCCAGTTATCAATTAATCGATCGGCAACTAGCGGCACCTATGAGTATGGTCAAAAATATTTGAGTCCCTGGCTGAGGTTTACGGCGGGATGGGCATTTTTATTGGCAAAAGTTGCTTCGGCTGCCACTGCTGCACTAGGCTTCGCTGGATATTTGCTCAATGCGCTAGGACAAACTGAAGTTCTGTGGCTGATGCCGATCGCGCTGCTCCTGATCGCTCTACTCACTCTAATCTTGCTGCAAGGTCTGCACCACGCCAGCTTCTCTAGGCGTTTAATGGTGTCGATCACATTACTTGCGCTACTGGCTTTTTTGGGATGGGGAATGGGATGGAATGAGGCGATCGCCATGCCGACTAATAAGTATGCTAGTGGAGATCTGGCGATCGCCCCCACTCTACAGGCAACGGCGCTAATGTTTGTAGCCTATGTTGGCTTTGGACGCATGGCTTATTTGAGTCATGCGGTTCGCAAGCCTCACCACACTATTCCTCTATCAGCTCTAGTGATTTTTGGTGGAGTCATGCTGCTGTACTGGGGCGTGGCGATCGTTCTCCTCAATACCCTAAGTGCTGAAGCCTTGGAGGAAGCAGTCGAAATTTACATCGCGCCTTTGGCGATCGCCGCCCGTCAGTTTAACCTGCCGGGAGTTGCCCCAGTTGTCGCCATGGGTGCCCTGACGGCGCTGCTGACAATGCTGCTCAATCTCATGCTGGATTGCGCCCAAATGTTGCAGTCTATGGCAGAGCAAGATATTCCTCGGAGCTTTGCCCGCTTCAATGCTGCCGGAACCACGCCAACGCTGGCGGTTTTGGCGGTGAGTGGGGCGATCGTCTGCTTTATTGGGGTAGGTGATGTCAAAACCATTTGGTCGTTTAGCGCCTTTGCGATGCTAATTTACTGTGCCATTACTCAGCTAGCCGTTCTGAAACTGTCGGCTCAAGAGCGGCTCTATCCTCGACTGTTTCCCCAGCTAGTTTTTTGGGGCTGCCTATTTCTGGCATTTTGGGTCGATTGGCAAGTCTGGCTGGTGAGCTTAGGGCTTTTGGTGATAGGTCTGATTTGGCGCAGTATTAATCAGTAAACTGCTCCTTGTCGCTTACGGACAAGACGATCAATTTGCTGATGTTTTGATTGAGCTAAGTCTGACACCTTCTTTCCCGCCCCGACAGCCATTGCAGAACCTGTCTCGCTCAATGGCGAGTCAATCTTGTGTTCGAGACATATTTCTGGGGAGAAGCTCTCACCTTGGAAAATTTGTCCCTCGTCTCCGTTATCTGTTTACCATCCCACTTGTCACCCACAGAGGTAACATATCTTCTGCCATCAACGTCAACCACATTGCTGGATTAGGTTAGCTCTGGTGCTTCATCCTTTAATGGGATGTGCAGTTGACATACTCACCGCTCCTGAAGGAGCGGTGAGTATGTCAAGTCAGGGCTTTCAGAGACTTTTACGTAATGGATAGCTTTAGAGGTGGGAGTGTCAAGTCTAAGTTTGTGCTAAGCAAGCTCTCGAATAGCCGCCTGAGCTTCTCGTCGCAAGCCAGACGCAATCCGAAACAGCTCTTGCCCTGTATGCAGATAGTGATCGTCATAGCTGCTGACAAAGCGTTCTAGCTCATCAATGCCATCGCTCACCTGATTCAGGCAATAGTATAGATGAGCGGCTACCCCCGCTAGCGCCGGAGGATTGGGAACCGATCGAAACACTTGCTGACCGCGCTGTAGTGAGGTACGACAATCTTCCAGGTAAGCCTGAAAGTCTTCTAATAAATCGTCGTCGAAGGGATCAGCCGCAAGTTTATTAATTTGCGCTTTCAAAGGGCTAATGATCTGCCCGATAAGCCGATTCACAGGCTGATAAACTCGACTCAGCCAAAGCTGAAGCTGTTCGTCGCTGTTTCGTCCGGCTTGCTCCTGACGATGGCGTTTGTGGGCGGCGGCGGCTCTCTCATGGCGATCGTCAGAAGTGGCGACAGGCCGCGATCGCTCTAGACTGCCATAGGTCAACTGGCGATCGTAGGACTGGCGTTGACGGGTATCGCTGAGAATTTCGTAGGCAGCATTAATTTCAGTAATGCGTTCATGACTTGTCGCATCCTGACTCACATCAGGATGAAAGCGCTTTGCTAGCAAGCGATAGGCTTGCTTAATTTCAGATTGAGTTGCCGTCTGGCTAACCTTTAGAGTCTCGTAATACGTTTCTGCCATTGAGATATTCTATCGCTCATCTTCTGCATCCTCAATGAGGCTGCATTTAAATTATTCGCTCAGATGTAATACATGAAATCTAGCTGCCGTCGGGAACTGCGTTTTTCAGCCAAATCTTGCAGGGTGTACTTCTGCAACACCGAGTCAGCCGCACGACCGGACTCTTGCCAAATTTCTCTAATGATTGTGCCTTCCACAGATTTGGTGTCTCGACTGGTTTCAGTGGGTCGAGATTCTGCACCTTCAAATCGCGGCCGCTATCGCCGAAATCGATGACATCGCCGGTCGATCGCGGGCTGGCCACGGCAGCGATATCGTCGAGCGGGAACTGCCGCTCGGCGAGGATATTGAGCATTTC
>CASBQM010000858.1 GCA_949127645.1 Synechococcales cyanobacterium PMM_0036 | reverse complement strand
GAACTATGGTTTTGGACTATAGCGATCGCCCTCTAACCTTCTGATGCCGGGTTAGTCAGCACATCCAATTTGCCATGAGATACGTATTAAAGCTATTCAATGTCATTGAGCAATTAGCATTGGGCAAGTGACATTAGGCAAGTGTCATTGGGCAGATTTGTTTGCGCAGATTTATTTGTCAGGTATCAATGTCAAACTAGAGTGTGAAAAGCAAATGGGTCTATAAAACACGCCTTCATGGCTGAGCAACCTGATAACACGGATAATACGGAAAAATACCGCTCTGATCAGACAGATGCAGAGCTATATCTGGCAATGAAAGCAGGTCACACTCCTGCTCTGGGTATCCTCTACGATCGCCATGCCGCATTAGTTTATGGGTTAGCCCTCAAGACTTTGGGGAATACTCAAGAGGCAGAAGACCTGACTCAAGATATCTTCCTAAATTTGATTAAAGCAACGACTTACGATTCTCGTCGGGGATCTTTCAGAACATTTCTGGCAATCTTAACGCGGTCACGGGCGATCGATCGAGTGCGATCGCGCAGTACAGTGCTTTCATTTTTAGCGCGATGGAAACCGATTAGCCATCTAGGAAAAACCGCTCAGTCTCCCCTAGAGTATTTATTTCAAAACGAACAATCCCAGGCTGTGCAAACTGCATTAGCGGATCTATCAGCGAATGAGCAGCAAGTTTTGCGTTTAGCCTACTACGAGGGTCTTAGCCAGTCAGAAATTGCTAAACAACTAAGCATCCCACTAGGAACCGTTAAAACAACCACTAGACGGAGTTTGCTCAAATTGCGTCAGTCCCTCACAGACTACATCAGATAATCGCCAAAGATAAAAGATAATCAAACCTATGGTCTGGTCGATGTCCTCGGAACAATTACAGCTATTGATTGCAGGATATGTCCTGGGCGATCTCGACTCCGATGAAGCCGCAGAATTTGAGCGGCATTTGGCTGAGAATCCGGCGATCGCGGCAGAGATCAGCCAGATGCAAAAAGCCCTAGAAATGTCCTACGCACCTAAAGTTCAGCCACCTGCCCATCTCCGGTCAGCCCTTCTGAGCGCTCATGAGCAATCGACCCATGGGCAAATAGCTATTTTAGATCTACCTACCGCAGTCAGAAAGCCCATCCGCCCATTCTCCTGGAGCAGGGCAATGAATGTTGCGGCGGCGGTGGCGATCGTGACTCTAGGCATCAATAACTATCGGCTGTGGCAAACGCTACAGGCATCGCAAGCTGAAACCCAGCGGTTAACCGCTCTCACCTACTCTCTGCAAGGAACGAAGGCGGCAAACATGGCTTCTGCGATCGTTGCCGTAAACCCTAATAATTTAGAGGCTGTTCTGACGGTCAAAAACCTCCCTCCTCTGCCTCCTGGCAAGGTTTATGTGTTATGGACAGTGCTTAAGCCAGATGCCCCATTTACCACCGATCGCAAAAATGCGATTTTGACAGAAGTCTTCAAGGTTGACACCCAGGGCAATGTTTCTCAGGCGATCGTCGTTCCTCAAGCCTTCCGTTCTCAAGGATTGGTTTCAAAAGTGGCTGTTAGCATGGAGGATGCTGCATCGCCTCAGCGGCATCAAGGTACGCCGGTTATGGTGACAAGCTTGTGAAAGTGGGCTGACAGATCCTTTGCCTCTCATCCTCTAGCCCCTCTCCCAAATGGGGAGAAGGAAAGTTGAAAAGTTCAGTGTTGTACTCAGTGTCTTATTCAGTGAATTGGCTAGCTAGAGACATAGGCAACTTGCGGCACCCTGGTCCATCCTATCTGCGGTTGAGGAATCGTTCTGCCAACGGCTGTGGCGATCGCACTCAAGCTATGAGCTAATGCCACCATATCGTCTAATGAGAGCGCCTGTCGCGCATCAGAAACCGACTTTTCTGGTTCAGGATGGCATTCCACAATCACGCCATCGGCACCACAGGCGATCGCGGCTCTTGCCAAATCGGCAACCAGTTCACGTTTGCCTGCTGCATGGCTGGGGTCAACCATGACGGGCAGATGGGTGATTTGCTTTAGAGCAACGACTGCCCCCAAATCCAAGACGTTTCGCGTGTAGGAGTCGAAGCTGCGAATACCGCGTTCGCACATAATCACGTTGGGGTTGCCGTAGCTGAGGATATACTCGGCTGCCATGACGAATTCTTCGATCGTCGCGGCAAGTCCACGCTTCAGCAGCACGGGTTTTTTGGCTTCGCCTAGAGCCTTAAGCAGGTCGAAGTTTTGCATATTGCGGCTGCCGACTTGCAACACATCTGCATGGGCAGCGATATCAGCGATTTGGGAAATTGCCATGACTTCCGTAATGACGGGTAGTCCAGAGCGATCGCTCACGCTCTGCAAAATCTTTAGCCCTTCTAGTCCCAAGCCCTGAAAGTCATAAGGGGAAGTACGAGGCTTATAGACTCCGCCCCGTAGCGCCTGGATGGGGGCGATCGCCAGTCGACTAGCAACCTCCTCCATCTGCGCCATGCTTTCTACAGTGCAGGGACCGCCGACAATTAGTAAATCTTGCCCGCCGACGCTAACGGAATCTGAGAGTTGGACGATCGTCTTGTGGTTGGCGTTGGCTTTGAGCGCGAGTTTAGCTTTCTGCATTGGAATTCTCCTGAGTTAAGGTACTGGGGTTGTCTGGATCAAGGTTATCTAGGGCAATAAAAAACCCGAAGCCTTGTTTGGCTCCGGGTTCAAGAAACGTTTGCACGACTCTCTCATCCAGAGCTTGTGATGCTCCAGAAGTAAAATCCAAAAAACCAGGTGAATAGGTAGGTCATGCTGTTGAGAAGCTTGGGGTACTAAGAGAATTTGAATAAAAGAGCCTGAAAAAACAAAAACCGCAGAGTTGATTCTGCGGTTCACCTTGAGGTTCCATGCAAAGCTGGACTCACCTCAGGTGAACCTTGCTAAACCAGAAATAAAAATAGGGGTTGGCGTAGCGCATGGCTTTAGTAGCTGACTTCGAGACGACTTGCTTTGAAACGACTTACTTTGCCTGAACTTACTGCTTAACCTAACAAATGCTTTAGGATTTGGTCAAGTACCTTCTAAGGGAAAGCACCTTTCTTGTCGTGCTTTCTCTTATCGCACTTTTTCTAAGGCACCTTTCCTAAGGCACCTTAGTGAGGACAAATACACTGCCTTCATTGCCACGCCCGATGCGCAAATCTTCATCTAGATAGGTGATATCAAGCCAGCCTTTCTGCTCTCGTCCGGCAATGCTAAAGTCGATCGCCTTGAGACTATCACCCGACGCAATCTGCTGTATAAAGTCGTGAGCCGCTTTTTCATTCGCAGAGCTGTAGTCTAGCAAGCGCTGCAAGCCAATGATCGATCGCTCAAAGTTGACTTTGACCCGTCGGGCAGATAAAGGCTGAAAGCTTGCCGCAACGCTAACCAAGCCTTCGAGATAGGGTAAGCCTGAGATTTCAGCAACATTATAAATTTTGGCGGTCTCCGTCTGAATATATTGATAGATTTGCCCTAGACGCAGCAAGGGGAATTGCTCAATGCCTAGCAATCCTCGACTGGTCGTGTAGAGCAGCCGCCAGTTGCCGTCAAGCTTGTCTGCGGCTTCTGTGGGTCGGGGGGTTGGGTTGTGGTCCTCTAACTGAGCTACGGCCGCCAAAATCATTTGCCGATCGCTCTCAGATGCCAACAAACCGCGATTTTTCCCGGCGATCGCTTCTAATAGAGTTGTTTTACCCAGCATATTGACTCATCTCCGCTTTACACTGGTAGTTGGCACTGGTAGTTGACAGACTGGAAAAACTAAGCTAACACTATCCAGAGCTAGTGAGTATTCATTAGTAGGCTGATTTAGTCTTTAGCCGATCGCTCAAGACTCATGAGCTGAAGCTAATTGTTTAAGGCTGATTGATTAGAACATATGTGTGGGCACTATATTTGCACGAATATCAGGCATCTACACAAAAATTAAGAAACCTAGTGAGATCATTTAGAGATAACCATGCATAATCCTGCTTTATACGAAGTGCCGCGTAACCAGCCCGCGCCTGTAATTCCCCCTCAGCAAAATGCTTCAATCTTAGATTGGCTAGAGGGAACTGGGCGGCTGCTATCTCGTGACATTACGGCACCTGACTACCGTGACGACGAGCAAGAAATTAACGAACTTATGGCAGGAGAGGATAATTCTTTTGAAATTGACGACGATGATGACGATGCACTTGATCTAGATGATTGATCTTCATATATTCTTTATGTAGACATTTCTATCCGGAAGGTCTACGCAGAGAAGCAAAATGCGAAGAACAAGCAATTGCAGGGTTCTAGTCTGAGCTTAGTCTGGGTCAAGTTGGGGTCAAGCTGCTTTTAGTCCAAGTTGGTTAAGTTTCCGAAGAAGAGTCAATTGCTTTTGTAGTGTGTGGTGTGGAGTGGAGTGAGTAAGACGTGGATGCCAAATTAATTCCAGACAGACCGATCGGTCTTTCAGGCAATCATCTGTTTTTAAGCCTGAGTGCCGGACTCAGCATTGCATCTTTAGGGTTGGATTGGTTTGCAGGACGACCCTTATTCTCAGGCGTAGGGCTAACTCTGCCCCTGTGGATTTGTGGGCTTTTGGCCGCAGCAGCGGGTCATTGGGTAGTGCCGATGCTGCGAGAGCTAAAGGCAGGTCAGGTGATTCGCCAAGATGGACCGCAAGCTCACCTAAAGAAGGCAGGAACGCCCACGATGGGCGGTATTTTCTTCGTTCCAGTCGCGGTTTTTGTGGCTTTAGTATGGACGGGGCTTGCGCCCAACGTGGTAGCGGTCTCGGCTCTGACAATTGCCTATGGGGCGATCGGTTGGCTAGACGATTGGCAAATTCTGCGCCTCAAGTCCAACAAAGGTATTTCTTCAAAGCTAAAGCTAGCGCTGCAAATTGCGCTGGGGCTGTTGTTTTGCTTCTGGATGTTTTTGACCCAGCCGATCGACATCACAACGCTAGTTCTGCCCTTTGGATTTGCTCTGCCCTTAGGAGCGCTATTCTGGCTTCTCGCCGCTTTTGTATTGGTGGCAGAAAGCAACGCAACTAACCTGACGGATGGACTAGACGGCTTGGCGGGAGGAACAGTAGCGATCGCCCTTATGGGTCTAGGTGCCCTAGTTGCGCCCACTTCTCCTGACTTAATGATTTTTTGCGCTTGCTTGAGCGGAAGCTGCCTAGGATTCTTGGCACACAACCACAATCCGGCGCGGGTTTTCATGGGCGATACAGGTTCTCTGGCTTTGGGGGGTGCGCTGGCGGCTGTGGCGTTGTTGAGTCACTCTCTGTTTGGCTTGCTGATTCTCAGCGGTATTTTTCTGGCAGAGACGCTTTCTGTGATCGCTCAGGTGACTTACTACAAGGCAACTAAAGATGTGAATGGCATTGGCAAACGGCTGCTCAAAATGGCTCCTCTCCATCACCACTTTGAGCTAACGGGTTGGTCTGAGACTCAGGTTGTTTCG
>CASBQM010000857.1 GCA_949127645.1 Synechococcales cyanobacterium PMM_0036 | reverse complement strand
TAATTTTACCGGGTTCTAAGACGACGATCGCCGACTTAGTAGCGATGCAGCGTACGGGCATGGCGGAGGCAATCCAAAACTATGCGGCAGCGGGTGGCACTGTGCTAGGTATCTGCGGCGGCTACCAAATGATGGGCAAGCTCTTAGCCGATCCTGAAGGTCTGGAAGGGCAGGAAGGGCGATACAAAGGGCTAGGGCTGTTGCCGCTAAAAACCGTAATTACCGGGCAAAAAGTGGCGCGGCAACGGCTCGTCACCTCTAATTTTCCGCAGGTGGGCTTGCCTGTAGCGGGGTACGAAATTCATCAAGGGCGGAGTCATCTAGTAGATGCTGAGGCAGAAAGCGGCGGCGCTCCAGGCTATAAAGCGCTGTTTGATGATCCTAATATTGGCGTGGTAGATATCACCCAATCGATTTGGGGCACTTATCTCCATGGGCTATTTGATAACGGACCATGGCGGCGGGCATGGCTAAATCGGTTGCGGCAGCAGCGCGGCTTAAAGTCTTTGCCGACTGGCATTTCTAACTATCGAGAGCAGCGAGAGGCAATGCTGGACGAGCTAGCTGATGCGGTGGGTAGCCATTTGGATTTGTCGCCGATTTTGCAGCAGTTGGGTCAATAGTTGGGTTAATAGGTTCATTTCGAGAGTTTTTCATGATGGGTGTTGAGGTGCATTTTCTCCCGGACGATGTGACTGTGACGGCAGAAGTGGGAGAGCCGCTGTTGCAGGTTGCCGATCGCGCAGGTCTGTCTATCCCGACGGGCTGCATGATGGGGTCTTGCCATGCCTGTGAGATTGAGCTAGAGGACGGGAGCAGCCTTTGTGCCTGTATTACCGCCATTCCGCCTGGGCAAAAGACGCTGGTGATTAATCTCTACGTCGATCCCACCTGGTAGGTTCATGGGAGAAAATGAACCCATAGACGAACAGTTTGTCGTGTCGTTAGAGAAGCATCGGGTGGCGATCGCTCTAGGCAGCAACATCGGCGATTCTTTTGCCATTTTAGAATCGGCGCTTAAGACTCTGGCTGATTTTCCAGGTATTAGTCTTTTGGCACAGTCTCCTTTCTATTTGACGGTAGCGATCGGGCCACCCCAACCCGACATCCTCAACGCTTGTGCCACCCTGATCACTGCGCTATCGCCGGGAGAACTGCTGAATGTGCTGCTCAAGATTGAGACTCAATTCGGACGGGTACGGCAAGAATGCTGGGGTGCGCGTTCCCTCGATCTGGATTTATTATTGTTTGATGATCTGGTGATCCGACAGCCCAATCTGCAAATTCCCCATCCGCGCATGGGCGATCGCGCTTTTGTTTTAGCCCCCCTGGCTGACATTGCGGCAGGCTGGATGGAGCCAGTTTCAGGAAAATCGATCGCTGACCTCTTGAAACAGGTAGACTGTTCTGAAATCAAAAGAGTCAGCAACTCATTGCTTAAATTTTTCTGAGAGTAAATTAGAGCTGCTGTCCGGTTCCCTATCCTTTACCCCCTTGCCTTGCCACTATGCCCATCGGTCCCGAACCTCCTCAACTGCTCAAACAAAAGTTGTTCTATCGCGGACGCAAATTTAGCTTTGAAGTCAACCGATTGCGCTTGCCCAATAAAGCCGAAGGAGATTGGGAATGCGTTCGCCATCCAGGAGGAGCGCTGGCAGTGCCCGTAACTGCTGACGGTCGCCTAGTGCTGGTGCGGCAGTATCGATTTGCGGCGCAGGGACGGTTGCTAGAGTTTCCTGCCGGGACGATAGAACCTGGTGAAGATCCGGCGACCACTATCCACCGCGAGATTGAAGAAGAAACGGGCTATCGCGCTCATAAATGGCAAACGTTGGGCAAGTTTTTTCTGGCTCCGGGTTACTCAGATGAGGTAATTTATGCTTTTCTGGCGCTTGAGTTGGAAAAACTGGAAACACCGCCTCAGCAAGATGAGGATGAAGATATTGAAACTGTTCTGATGACTCCACAGGAGCTAGAGCAAGCAATTCTGGCAGGGGAGCCGATCGATTCTAAGTCTATTTCTAGTTTCTTTCTGGCACGTCCTCATCTGTTGACGCTTTAGACGAGAATCAAATTAACTTCTAAGATTTAGGCTGGAGGTGTTTCTGGCACTTCCCGTGAAAGTTTTAGTTCGTTAAATTTCTAAATTATGTCTAAGAGTGCTTTAGCTAACTTACTACGTCGAGCCTATCGAGCAGCTCAAATCTCCCGCAAAGCACAAATTCCGATCGCCGAAGTGGCAGACTTAGAAGTTGCCAGCATGAGCGATCGCATTCTCCTCTCCCGGCGGCAGGTGCTAGGCGGAATTGCTGCCACAGGATTGCTGCCTCATCTGAAACAGCGCTGGGTAGAACTGCCCGTTCCTTCCGCCAGAAATGCAAAAATTCTGATTGTGGGCGCAGGAATTGCGGGTCTGACGGTTGCCTATCGGTTGCGACAGGCAGGGGTTTCGGCAGATCTGATTGAGGCGAGTCAGCGGTCGGGCGGACGGCTGCGTAGCCTTAAAGGCGCGTCGGGCGACGTGGTGGAGTTGGGCGGCGAGTTCATAGATTCTCGCCATAGGGCTGTGCGATCGCTAGCGGCTGAGCTAGGTTTGGAAATGGCAGATTTGCGATCATCTGATTTGGGTTTAGAGCCAGAAATTCTCTACTTCCAAGGGCGAAAAATTACCCAGGCTCAAGTAGCAGAAGCCTTTGCACCGCTTGCCCAACGCATTGCCCAAGATCTGCAAACGCTGGGCGATCGCAGTATCACCTATCGCAATCCTAGCCCTGCTGCCGTGCGGCTCGATCGCCTCTCTCTAGCCGAGTATTTGGTTGCTACGCCCATTGATCCCGTTATTGAGCAGCTAGTGCGGGTGGCTTATGTGACTGAGTTTGGACGCGATGCTGAGTCTCAATCTTGTCTCAATATGCTGTTTTTAATCGGCGCTGAGGTCGGCAAATGGAGTACCTATGGGGTCAGCGATGAACGATATCACGTTGTGGGTGGCAATGAACAGATTCCGCAGAGGCTGGCAGGAAAGTTAGAAGACGCGATCGCTACAGGCACTCTACTAGAATCCATTCGACTTGCGGGCGACAGCTACCAGGTGAGCCTCAGACAAGGAGCAACTTGCTTTGATCGCACCTACGATCAGGTGATTTTGACGGTGCCCTTCACGACGCTGCGGCAGGTCGATCTGGCAGTTAATTTGCCGCCTGTTAAGCAGAAAGCGATCGCTGAACTAGGCTATGGCACCTCTAGCAAGCTTGCCGTCCCTTACCGAGAACGCATCTGGCGATCGCGCTATGGCTCCACGATCAGCATCTATACCGATCTAGACTTTCAAAATACCTGGGAGAGTGCCCGCTATTCTACTTTGCCGGGAGGCTGGGTGACAGATTTGCGGGGCGGACAGGCTGGAGTAGCGCTAGCAAACGATCGTCCTGAAGCTCAAGCGCAAAAGCTCACAGATGATTTAGAGCGCATTTTTCCAGGGATTAATCAGGTAGAGCGGGGTTCAGCGGTGCGATCGGTTTGGGCAAACGAACCCTATGCGCTGGGTTCTTATGCTTGCTATCTGCCCGGACAATGGACTCAAATAGGCGGAGTCGAGGCTGAGCGAGTCGGTAATCTTTGGTTTGCTGGAGAACATTGCTCTCTGGGTTCCCAAGGCTATATGAATGGCGCTTGTGAAACGGCTGAGCAAGTAGCTCAGGGTATTCTTAAACAACTAGGAAGCGTCTCAGCATAAATACCTTTTAAGCGAACATTTGCAAAGGGCGATCGCTCTCTATTAGAGGATGTCTGAGAAGTAGCAAACGCTTCACCCTCATCCCTCAATCCCTTCTCCCTAGGGAGAAGGGAAGCCAGTCTCCGGTTCCCTCTCTCCCAGGGAGAGGGCTAGGGTAAGGGCATTTCAGCTCACAATCTATACTTCTCAGACATCCTCTTAGGTTTAAATCTAAAACATTAGGCTTAAACCTAAAACACTTTAGACATGGCTTAGAGCAAGGGCCAGAAGTCACAATATTATTCAGCTTCTAGGCTGATATTAGCAAAGGTAGATACATTAAAGCTTTATAGACTAAACATTTACATGATTTGATGATGTTGTTACGTGAAAAGTCTAATCGGGAATTGCGATCGGTTTTAGGCTGTACGGATTGTTGAGAATGAGGTGTTGGAAGATTTGTTAACCTGACAACTTAAGATTTTCGCTACGGCACGCCATAATGAAAGCTCTTTGAACGTGTAGTCTCAACTTTTTATAGGGCTAGGTTGAATCTAATTAGTTAAAGATACTGATTAGAGGGCTTAGCGAACAATAAAGAACAATTGAAGCCTAAGATCCCGAAAGGATCAGACTAATCTTTGAAACTTGAAAATCCATACTTATGAATTTCCAAGTCCTGTCAAGATTTAATCTGACACTTAAAGACTGCCGTGAGAATAGCAAGCTTTACATAAACTAAGCAATTTCTAATGTAATTCGTATCGCCTAATCACAAATTAGCCTTGCCAAGAATGATATGTTTCAGTAGCTTTTATTGGCAAAGCAGTCAATCTACTAAAACTTCAGTGGAGGTGGAGTAGAATCTGCAAGATCGTCTTAAAACCTTTCAGCGTTTTGACTCTTGACTTCATAGCAATATCAAAGCAGTATCAAACTTCTGGTCTACCTTGATTTATTTCTAGTTCAGAAGTGCAGATTAAACTCATGGCTTCAAGCTACTAGATTGTCGGGATGGGTACGAAGCGCCTCTAAGATTTTAGAGGCTGAGTTGATCTCTAGCTTAGGGTGATTGTCTTGAGCCTATTCAGCAAGTTAAATAGAGTATGGGTGCGTCAACGATGGAAAAATATTGTATATCTAATCACTTTTAGGTATACAAGGATCGAACGCGTTTTGTGCCAAATCTCCTAAGAATTGCATTACAGCAGTGTTAGGAAACAGTGTTGGGTTAGCGATCGTCAGACTTTCGATTTGGCGATCGCTTATGACCTATGACGACAGATCAGGTGCATCGAATCATAAAACATTAAAGTCTGAGCGTGAATGTAGAAGCGATATAAGTTAGAGATAAATTGAAGATATCTTAGCGATCGCATTATCTACTCCCAAGGTGCGAACTGTAAGCGCAGAAAATGGGGTCAGTGCCAGACTGGTTAACGCCAGACTATAGATTCAGTTAGGTAAAAAATTAGTCAGACGCAATGTTCGATCGTCAGGGATTGTCGGCTCTCCGTATTAGTATCTTTAAAGTCAACCCATCTGTAACAGAGTGGACTTTTTTACAGGTCTCTTACCGCTTATAGAACTATGACCGCACTGAAAAAGCTAGTCATCCGGGGAATGCTCTGGACAGTATTGGGTTACGGTACCAGCCAGATTCTACGGTTTGGTGCAAATCTCATACTAACTCGACTGCTGTTCCCAGAATTTTTCGGGTTGATGGCACTCGTCAATATCTTTATTGCTGGACTTACGCTGTTTTCTGATGTTGGCATTGGCATCAGCATCGTTCAAAACAAAAGTGGAGATGAACCAGAATTTCTAAATACAGCCTGGACTATCCAGGTGATTCGAGGTTTTGCTCTATGGCTGATTTGTCTGCTTTTCGCTCATCCTGTTGCCATGCTGTACGGGGAACCCCAGCTCATGGCGCTTATTCCTGTTGCTGGACTGGTCACCATTATTTCTGGGTTTAACTCCACTGCGCTATATACGTTAGAGCGGCACATGGCTGTCAAAGGGCTGACCGTTATGGAACTGTCAACTCAGGCAATTCAAATTGTGGTCATGCTGAGCTGGGCATTTCTCACCCCAAGCATTTGGGCGCTAATAGGTGGAAATATTATTTCATCCCTGGTGAAGATGATCTGGAGCTATCGACTAGTTCCTGGAAAACGCAACTGGTTTACGTTAGACAAACGGGCAACTCACGAAATCTTTTCGCTAGGGCGCTGGATTTTCTTTTCTACTGCCCTCATGTTTCTAGCTGAGCAGATCGATCGCCTCTTGCTGGGTAAAATGTTTTCTCTGCAATTGCTAGGAATTTACTCAGTTGCTCTCATGCTGAGCGACGTGCCTCGTCAGGTCACGATCGCTTTAGGAATGCGGGTGGTGCTGCCAGCGGTTGCCAAGCTCACCGATCTTCCCCGCTCAGAACTGCGCATTAAGGCGCTCAAAAGCCGCCGCTATCTGCTCTATGCTCTGACTTTGATCATGGTGGTGTTGGTGAGCTGGGGCGATATTGCCACCTCTTTCTTGTACGACAAGCGGTATGCGGCAGCAACCTGGATGCTACCTATCTTGGCGATCGGCATCTGGCCTCGAATTCTCTGTGCCACTATTGAGCCGGCTCTCTCTGCTCTAGGTAAAGTACAGTACATGACTCTGGGGAACCTGTGTCGATTGGTGTTTACCGTAACGGGAGTTTTGCTGGGCTATTCGCTCTTCGGAAGTTTGGGAGCCGTAGTTGCAGTGGCGCTCAACGATTTGGTTTACTACACCGTGGTTAATTATGGGCTGTGTCGAGAGGGCATCGGCTGTCTCCGGCAAGATGCTGAAATGACAAGTCTGCTGCTGCTAGGAGTAGGCAGTTTTATGGTCATACGCATAGCTTTAGGCATTCCTTTCCCCGTCCCTGGCGTGATTTGAGGCTTGATTTAAGACTATAATTGCTGCACTCCCCTCAAAAATTCCAGGATTTCTTGCGCACTTGGGGAATCTTGTGAAATAATTAGAGATTGTGTCTTATCATTTGCCGATTTAGTGAAATCCTATGGCTAAAGGTGTCCGCATTATCATCACGTTGGAGTGTACCGAGTGTCGAACAAACCCAGACAAGCGATCGCCTGGGGTTTCTCGCTACACTACAACCAAGAACCGTCGCAATACGACGGCGCGTATCGAGCTAAAGAAGTTTTGTACGCACTGCAATAAGCACACTGATCATAAAGAGATTAAGTAGCAGCAAGATTAAGTAGCAGCAAAACTGAGTAAGATCAAAAACTCCGTCAACTCTTCAATTATTTAGACTCTAAACCATGGCTTACTTTCGTCGTCGTATTTCTCCTATCAAACCTGGAGACCCCATTGACTATAAAGATGTTGATCTGTTGCGCAAATATGTCACCGAGCGCGGCAAGATCCTTCCCCGTCGCATTACTGGGCTGACTGCCAAGCAGCAGCGAGACCTGACCGAGGCAATCAAACGTGCTCGGATCATGGCTTTGTTGCCTTTTATTAATCAAGAGGGATAATGCTTGTAGCTTAGGGCGCAGGGAGTTCTAGAATTGAGTCCGGACATCATGCGTTCACCGTACGTTCGGACAGTGATTACCCTCACCTACCTCTGGCAGTAGACTTCATGGAGAAGGGAAATTTAGTTGAGTTTCGGCTACAGGGCGATGGCGCAGATAAGCCTCGCCAAAGTCGGCTAGCGGTTGTAGAGCGCCCCGAAGGCAAGAAGCATTGGGTTGCAGTGGATGAGCGGGGGCAGTCTCATACTCTGCATCCTAGAGATATTACCTATATTGTGATAGGCGAGGCTTACAAAGCCGCCGATATTCCCAAGTTTTGGCAAACCATTCAGCCCTATCTCGATCCCTCTAGTTTGGAGGTGGCGTGGGAGATACTGGCAGAAGAGGGCGAGTCTGTTGACCCTGCCGCGATGGCAATGCTGCTGTTTTCTGAGCAAAGTCCGGCTCTATGCTATGCCGCACACTGTCTCTTGTCGGACGACAAGTCTTACTTTAAGCAGAAGGGCGATCGCTATGAGCCTCGCCCTTCTGCACAGGTTCTAGAGCTTAAGCATCAGCTCAATATGGAGGCTCAGCGACAGCAAGAGTGGCAGAGCTTCCTGTCAAGAGTGCAAGCTGCTCTGGTGGCAGAGCCGCTGGAGGCACAAGTTGAATGGCAAAGTAGCGATCGCCCCCGATTGGAGGCGCTAGAGCGGTTTGCGTTATTGGGCGAAGAAGCCCAACACCGATCGCCAGCTCTAGAAATTCTGTCTGCATTGGGTCGATCGGAAACGGCACCTGCCGCCTTTCAGCTTTTGGTGGACTTGAAGCTTTGGAGCGACCACGAAAATTTGTTTTTGCGGCGTAGTCAGCTTCCCATTCAATTTTCCAGTAGGGTTCTTGAAATGACTCACCGCTGCCTCACCTCTCCGCCGCCCGATCCAGATACCGATCGCCTAGACCTGACGCACCTAAAAACCTACACCATTGACGATGAGAGTACCCGCGAGATCGATGATGGTCTCAGCGTGGATTTTTTGGCAGATGGACAGCAGCGGTTATGGATTCACATTGCCGACCCTACGCGGTGGCTTTTGCCCGGTGACGAGCTGGATTTAGAAGCCCGTCGTCGCTGTACAACAGTCTATCTGCCGACGGGTATGATCCCGATGTTTCCGCCAGAGCTGGCTACAGGACCTATGAGCCTGAATCAGGGGCGAGTCTGTACGGCGCTGAGCTTTGGGGTGGTGCTGGATGAAACGGGCGGCGTACAGGACTATGAAATTCGTCCTAGTTTAGTCAAGCCTACTTATCGCCTCACCTATGAGGATGTAGACGAAATTTTGCAGTTAGGAGTTCGGGCTGAGCCAGAATTGGAAGCGCTTGCCACTTGGGCAAAACGACGGGCATCCTGGCGAGTTTCTCAGGGGGCTATTACGATTCGAATGCCTGAGTCTTCTATCAAGGTTTGCAATGACGAGATCACAATTCAGGTACTAGAGGACTCGCTATCCCGAATGCTAGTGGCTGAAATGATGATTTTGGCGGGAGAAGTTGCCGGAAAGTATGGAGAAGCCCATGGTCTGGCACTGCCGTTTCGAGGACAACCCCAGCCCGAACTTCCTCCTGAGCAGGAATTAATGCAGCTTCCGGCTGGACCTGTTCGCTATTCGGCAATCCGTCGCTGTATGCCCCGTAGCGAGGTAGGGATTACGCCTGCACGGCACGCGAGTCTGGGGCTAAATACCTACACGCAGGTGACATCGCCGATTCGTCGCTATGCTGATTTGCTGGCGCACTTTCAGATTAAAGCTCACCTCAGAGGTGATTTGCCTCCCTTCTCAATTGAGACCACTAAAGAGCTGATTCAGGCAGTCAGTACGACCGCCTATGAGG
>CASBQM010000856.1 GCA_949127645.1 Synechococcales cyanobacterium PMM_0036 | reverse complement strand
CCTCTAGGCTACCCTGGGAAACAATTTCGCCGCCATGCACTCCGGCTCCAGGCCCAATATCCACCAGGTAGTCGGCGGCGCGAATCGTGTCTTCGTCATGCTCCACCACGATGAGCGTATTGCCCAAATCCCGCAGTTTATTGAGGGTGTTTAACAGGCGATCGTTGTCTCGCTGGTGTAGTCCGATACTAGGTTCATCCAAGACGTATAGCACGCCCGTCAGACCTGCGCCAATTTGAGTCGCTAGCCGAATGCGCTGAGCTTCACCGCCAGAGAGGGTCATTGCCGTGCGATCGAGCGTCAGGTAATCCAGCCCTACGTCTAGCAAAAACTGAAGCCGCGCCCGGATTTCCTTTAGCACCAGTTCGCCAATTTGGGCTTGGCGAGAGGAAAGCTGTAGATTATTTACCCGCTCCAGACAGTCTCGAATGGAGGCGCTAGTGAAATCCTTGATGCGGTATTGTCCCATGCGCACCGCTAGAGACTCCGGCTTGAGGCGATCGCCCCCGCAGACTTCACAAGGCTGGTCGATCAAATACTGCTCTAGCTTTTGCTTGTACAGATCTGACGTGGTTTCCTTATACTGCCGCTCCAGCATCGGCAGCGCTCCCTCATAGGCGCGATGGTAGCCCTTGTTGTCTCGGTAGCGAGAATCGGACTCAATATAGATTTTCTCATCGGAGCCATGCAGAACCACCTGCTGCTGATCGGGAGTCAGCTTGTCCCAGGGAGTCTGAATCTCAAAGCCAAAGGCTTGCCCGACGCTATAGAGCAGCGAAAAATAGTAGGTGTTATCTTTGTCTGACCAGGGGGCGATCGCCGCATACACGGGCAGACTCGGATCGGGCACCACTAGCTCTGCCGAGAACCGCCGCAGGCTGCCTAGTCCATGGCAATTCGGACAGGCACCGTAGGGCGAGTTGAAGGAAAACAGCCGGGGAGAGAGCTCCTCCATCACGGCTCCATGCTCTGGACAGGCGAAGTTTTCTGAGAAAACCAGGTCGTATGCTTTAGGCTGATCGCTAGGCGAATCTGGAGAAGAGTTGGGGGACTGTCCGTAGCGTCCGGCAGGCTCAGCAGCGATCGTCGATAGCACCGCGAGCTGCACGTCTGGATTCGGGGAGGGAAACTGGACGATGTTATTTTCGTTCGCTTCGGTCGGAGTCACCTCAATGACGGCAATACCTTCCGATCGCTTCAGACAGGTCGAGAGCGAATCTACCAGCCGCTCCTGAATGCCATCTTTGCGGATCAGGCGATCGACCACAATTTCGATATTGTGACTCTGATTTTTCTCTAGCTCGATCGAGTCAGATAGCTCCCGCACTTCGCCATCTACCCGCACCCGCACAAATCCTTCAGAGGCGAGGCTAGACAACATTTTTTTGTGGGTGCCCTTCTTACCCCGCACCACCGGAGCCAAAATTTGAAACTTCGTGCGATCGCCCAACGTCATGATCTGATCAACCATCTGATCGAGTGCCTGGGGAACAATCGAGCGATCGCAATGGGGGCAGTGCGGCTCTCCAGCGCGTCCGTAAAGCAGCCGCAGGTAGTCATAGATTTCCGTCACCGTACCTACCGTCGATCGCGGGTTATGAGACGTGGATTTTTGATCGATAGAGATAGCAGGACTTAAGCCTTCGATCGCGTCTACATCCGGCTTGTCTACCTGACCCAAAAACTGCCGTGCGTAAGCGCTGAGAGACTCAACATAGCGCCGCTGACCTTCCGCAAAAATCGTGTCAAATGCCAGAGAAGATTTGCCTGACCCGGAGACTCCGGTAAAGACGATCAGGCGATCGCGGGGTAGCTCTAGGTCAATATTCTTCAGGTTATGCTGCCGCGCTCCCCGGATGCGAATCGTGTTGGGAGAAGACTTTGATTGAGGCTTAGCGCGAGATTTAGTAGCCCTACCGTTACCGTTGGCGATTTCAGAATCAACAGCCTCAGAACTTGTAATTTCAGAATTTGCAGTCTCAGAATTCATGGCTTCTGAATTCAAAATCTGCTCTAAATCAGGGCTTAGACTCAAAGCCTCAGCTTTTTTGGAAGAGGCATTACGCTTTGGCTCGGTGCGCTTGGGCATGGCGGGGCAATAGGGGCTGCTACGAGCTACAGAAAACGGTTCTTAACAATTCTATCGTCAACTTATCTAAAATCTAGTTGACGTGATCCATGGCATCGGAGGAATTCCGCAGCTCTACCGCGATTAATAATACCGCGATCGCACGAATTAGTACATCAGTCCTAAGATATAAGGGTAATTTTTGAAGGTTAGGAGAACGCGGGGACTCTTCTAGCGGGTTACTCTTCTAGCTGGCTATGAAGCAGAGTCAGGGTTTGCACCAATTGCTGAAGGCGATTCTCTAATGTCTGCTTTTTGTCGAGCAAAATTCGCAACTTTTGGTAGCGGGCGATCGCCAAACTCACGTAAGGAACCTGCTGTGCTGGACAGGAACGAAACCAAAGCTGACCCTCCGCATCTAAGCCACAGAGTCGGTAGCTGGTGCCGATCGTTTTCTCCGAGGGCACAGGTTTTGCGCTACAAATTTCTTCGATGTAGTCCATCAGTCGATCGACCTCAGCATGACGCAGCGTGGCTCCTCTGTCCGATTGCACTATTTGCGGAGTGCCAGGAGAATAGGATTCTAGCCAACCCTCTACGATCGGACCTTCTTCGTAGAGCGATCGAATCTGCTGAATAATCTGCTCTAAATCCTGCTGCCAGACCGTGACTTTTGCCTCAATTTCTTGAAGCAGATTTACCGCCAAACTGGGATTGGCAGCATGGCGATGGCTGCTAAATGTGGGAGGTTTCGATCGCGGCAAAGAGAGCGTCTTGGGATTGCCCTGCACTGGAAAAGCCTGCACGGGTGAAGCCTGTACTGGTGAAGACTGCCCTGGAATCTGACCCGAAACGTGTGGCAATGAAGCAGATCGAGAATCTAAAACTTCACGAGGCTGAACACCTGCCTGCGTGTCGCCAGCCTGCGTATTGCCTGTCTGCATATAAAGAGGCTTATCGACAATAGAGTGACCTTGACTAAGGTTGAGCTGACCTAGCGTTGCCTCAATTCGTTTTAGTTCAGGTTTCATCATTCGCCCTTAGTTTCTGATAGGCATTAAGACTTCAAGGCTAAAAACTTTCAAAACGCTCAGCAAAGGCACTCTTGCGTTCTATTCTAACGACTTCTCTTCTGTAAGATTGCGTTTTAAGCTAATAATTCACGCAAAGAGCTGAAGGCTATGATCTCTTCTCCGATCGCCTCAATTATTTTAGTAACCGGAGCCGCCCGTTCTGGAAAAAGCGAATGGGCAGAAGCTCTTGCCGTTCAGTCGGGTAAATCAGTAGTTTATGTGGCAACAGCGCAAGCTGACCCGCAGGATTTGGAATGGCAGGCGCGAATTCTCTCGCATCAGCAGCGCCGTCCGGCAACCTGGCGGACTCTGAGTGTGCCGATCGCTCTCACAGCCACAATTCAAGCGGCAGATCCTTCAGAATGCCTGCTAGTCGATTCTTTGGGCACATGGCTAGCGAACTTACTAGACCAAAGCGAATCCGAATGGCAACAGACTGTTCAAGAGCTTCTGCTGAGTTTGGCTCAGGTTCAAGCTCAGGTGATCTTCGTGGCTGAAGAAACAGGTTGGGGAGTCGTACCTGCTTATCCGATCGGTCGGCTGTTCCGCGATCGCTTAGGCAATCTGATCCGGCAAATTGGGGCGATCGCTCATCCGGTCTATCTGATTACCGGAGGGTATGCGCTGAATCTCAGCCAGTTGGGTACGCCGCTGCCGCCCTCCTAAATGCTCTCCCAAGCGCCCTCCTAAGTAGCAGCATTAAGACTGAACGCGATATAGCCGTCCGTTGCGCACCTGCACCACCGGATGATTAGACAATCTAACCAACTGCTCATCATGAGTGGTGACTATGACTGTAATCCCCATTGAGTTCAGCTTTCTCAAGATCTTGATTACCTGCCAGGAGTTGTCTGGGTCTAGATTTCCGGTCGGCTCGTCTGCCAGCAGCAGCGGCGGCGTGTTGACCACAGCACGGGCAATGCTGACGCGCTGCT
>CASBQM010000855.1 GCA_949127645.1 Synechococcales cyanobacterium PMM_0036 | reverse complement strand
TTTTTAGCTCTAATGATAAGAAATCTAAAGTCTTTATAATTTCCAGGATACCGAGTTTTTGGGGCTTGCTGGGTGCCGCTTTCAGAAAATTGTGCGAGATTCTTGTAAGATCGCTTTTCCGTAAGCCCAACGAACCGGGAGGGCTGGCTAGGGAGGGTTGATTAAGGATGGTAGTCTAGATGTCCACTGACTCTAGTTGATCAGCTTCTAATAATCACGGGATCTTTTAACGCTTTCTGCCTCTCCCAACGCTTTCTGGATTATGAGCAAAGATTCCTCACACCCTTTAATCAAGAATCATTCGATGGAAAAATATTTAACCCCTTTCTGGCTGTCACTACGGCATCGACTTTGGACAAAGCGACTTTGGTTAAGCAGTTTTCTAGCCGTGGTGACGTTGGTATCAGTGCTAAACAGCGCTGCCATTAGCAGCACGATGTCGGTTCAAGCTAGCCCCACCAATCCTCAGCTAGGTGATACGGTGACGGTGTTGATTCAAGCCGATGGATTGACGGAAGCTACCCCCACTGTGGTGATGAATCAAAAGACCTATCCAACCTTTGCGATCGCCCCCAACCGTTTCCGGGCGCTCCTTCCCACTACGCCGCTCGATCCCCCCGGATCGCTCAATATTCAGGTCAATGGTGCCGGAGATCCCCAGGCTGTTCCTCAAAAGCTGACTTTGCAGTTGCGCGATCGAGATTTCCCTACGCAAAGTATTTGGCTCAGCGGCGGCGGCTCTGACGGCACCGATTATGAGTTTAATAAAGTCGATGCTTTCAAGGCGCTAGTCACGCCTACAAAACTCTGGAATGGCAAGTTTCAGCGTCCCAGCGAGGGGGAAATTACTACAGTTTACGGCGTGCGGCGCTACTACAACGGTGAGTTTGCCTCAGATTACTACCATCGTGGCGTAGATTACGGTGCAGGCACAGGTTCGCCGATCGTCGCTCCGGCAGCGGGCAAGGTGGTTTTGGTAGGGCGCGAGGCAGACGGGTTTAAGCTGCATGGCAATACGATCGGCGTAGATCACGGGCAGGGCGTTGCCAGTATTTTTCTGCATCTCAGCCGCATTGACGTGAAAGAAGGAGATGTTGTTCAAGCAGGTCAACAGTTGGGTGCGGTAGGTTCTACAGGAGCCGCGACAGGACCTCACTTGCACTGGGGACTATATGTGAACGGGCAAGCGATCGATCCAGTGCCTTGGCGCTACGGCAACTTTGAGTGAACGGGTAAATCTGTGGCTTGACAAAATTCTTACGATTAATTGCGTTACCTCACCGTGATCTTTCTAAAATCCAGGGCACTCTAAGTCAAGAAGCGACCCCACTCGCCATGCTTACGTTTCGCCAAGTCCAGGTTTCGGTGATTTTACGTCTGCCCAGTCCACGTTTGCCCAGTTTACGTTTGCCCAGTTTACGTTTGCCCAGTCCACGTTTGCCAGATCCACAGTGCTGTGGAGCATAGAAAAACCTTATGAGTATCGAAAAAATTGTTGAACAGGCTCTACAAGATGGCTATCTAACCCCCGCCATGGAAGCAGAAGTAGGGCGCATCTGCGATACTGCTTCCGAACTGTCGATTGAAGAATACATGGCGCTCGATCGCCTCATGGGTTCGCTGCTAACGGGTGAAGTCGTGGCTGTGCCTCGCAAGCAGTTCATTAACGTCATGGAAGAACTAGTGCTAACTGAAGCGATCGCCCGTGTTGCCGAAATTGAGGCAACTAGCGACTGCACCTTAGATTTAGGCGACATTGCCGCCTATGCGCTAAATCGTCTGCCGCCCCTCTATGCCACGACCGAAGAAGGGGCTGAATACCAACGGGGTCGCGCCAAAGAAGAAATGCAGGTGCTAATTGCTCAACAGGTGAACGAAGCGATCGCTCGTAACCTCGATCGCCCAGAGTTTTACCCAGAACGACAGGCGATTAGCAAGGTGCTAGGTGATGAGATGCAAAATCAACTGAGTTCGTTGCTAAAAAGCAATGCTCATAAGTTTGAGGTCGTACCGCAGCGTTAGAAGCAGAAGAGATAGCAAAACATCGGGGATTGGATTTTGGGAACACAAATTTCCCTGATTCAATCCCCGATTTTTTGTGGGCAGTACTCTCTGTTGAGTGCAAAAGCGCTATGGTTTAGACATCGCCACATCTAAACTCTGGATATTTAGAAGCTCAGTTGACCCATGAACATCTTGACCAACCTATTATCGCGCTCTAACCAGCCTCGCTCTGACCGGCCTCCCCAGATTCATAAACGCAGCCGTGGAATTGAGCTGAAAACTCAGACAGAAATTGAAATCATGCGAGAGGCGGGCAAGATTGTTGCCATAGTCTTGAAAGAAATTTCGGAATTGGCTGAACCCGGCATGACGACTGCTGATCTAGATGCCCATGCCGAAAAGCGCATCCGTGAGATGGGGGCAACGCCCAGCTTCAAGGGCTATCATGGGTTCCCGGCTTCGATCTGCGCCAGCATAAACGATGAGGTGGTGCATGGAATTCCTAGCGCCAAGAAAAAAATCCGCAAAGGGGATGTCCTCAAGATAGATACAGGCGCGTACTTTGAAGGCTTTCACGGAGATTCCTGCATCACGATCGCCGTCCTCACCGTCACTCCAGCCGCCGCCAAGCTGATTCGCGTTGCCGAAGAAACCTTGTATAAAGGCATTGAGCAGGTGAAAGCCGGAAATTTCCTGCTAGACATTGCCGGAGCGGTGCAAGACCACGCCGAAGCGAATGGCTTTAAAATCGTAGAAGACTACACCGGGCATGGCGTAGGACGTAACCTGCATGAAGAGCCGTCTGTATTCAACTTTCGTACGCGCCAGATGCCCAACGTCAAGCTCAAGGCAGGCATGACTCTAGCGATCGAGCCGATTCTAAACGCAGGCTCAAAAATTACTCGCACCCTGGGCGACCAGTGGACGGTGGTAACAGTCGATCGCGCCCTCTCAGCCCAGTTTGAGCATACGGTGCTGGTAACAGAAACAGGCTATGAGATTCTGACCGATCGATCGAAAGTTTAGCCTATCGCTCGTCTCTAAAATCATCTCGGAACTCGCCTCTGAAGCGACGTTCGTTGGGCGATCGTCGCTTTTTGCCCTCTTGCCCTCCCTCTCGCTTTCTGCCCTCCTGCCGCCGCCCCATCTGCTTGCTCACCTCCACAAAAGAATCGCGGCGCAGATACGGGTAAGCCGACACCCAGAGGCTATAGTCAGGCAGGTAAATGTCTGTGACTTTACCAATCCGGCTTAGATCGGGCACATCTGACATCACCACCATTTCCGCCCGATCGCCAGAGCGGATAATTCGATGATCGCGCTTTAGCGGCACCTGAAGTTCTGTGACAAATCCGGCTTCATCCCCAATTTCCAGGTTGAGCCGCCGCTCTCGGTTTTCCACAATCACCAGTTCGCCCAGCTTATTGACGGTTTCTTCTTTGCCGATCAAATCCTCGGTAACAAACACGTCCAAAACCTCTCCTCGCCAAAGCCCGCTGTAAGAATAGCGACGACACTCAAAATTCTTTAGACTTGCCCAATAGA
>CASBQM010000854.1 GCA_949127645.1 Synechococcales cyanobacterium PMM_0036 | reverse complement strand
TTCTTTGACCACGCCAAAGTCGATCAGCACAGGCAAGTTATCGGACTGTCGCAGGATGATATTGTCCGGGGCAATATCTCGATGGATGCTGCCTTTGCTGAGAATATGGTGCAAAATCGGCAGAATTTGGCGGATAAACAGGATAGCCTCTGCTTCTGAGAAAGCTAGACCTTTGGCTTTACGTTCATTCAGCAACAGTCGAAACGTCTTGCCCTTAACGTAATCTTGCACCAAAAAAAGGCGCTGATTTTCTTCAAAGGTGGCTCGAAACTGCGGAATTTGCGGATGTTGAATCTGATAGAGAATGGCGGCTTCGCGCTGAAACAGCTCTTTTGCTTTAGTCAGCGCATAAGCACTGCCCTGAGGCGGAATAAATTCTTTGAGGGCACAGGGTTCATTAAAACGCCCCTGGTCTTCTGCCAAATAAGTGCGACCAAATCCACCCTGTCCCAGAATGCTGAGAACACGATAGCGGCTCTGCAAGATAGTTTCTAACGGAATGGAGGGTTGCATGGCAGAATAATCGACTCTTTCAATCACAGAAACTACACCACAAAAGCTCTATATGGGAAGCTTCATGCCCAACGCAGGCAATTTTCGAGGGTTATTAGGATAATGTTTGTGATTCAAGCAAACACCTCATCATAGCAAGGAACAATCCGGGGAAATCGTGACCTTGCGGCGGAGCAAATCGTCCCTCATTCCAGACCACGAATCCGAAAAAGGAGAAATTGAGTCACCTGCGCAGGGTTAAAATTGTCGTCGCTAACCAGTATTAGGCTACGGCTGCCGTCGGGCAAGCGAGACCCGATCGCCATGCCTTCCAGATTGTCGAGCGAGATGCCCAAATCTTGAAGATTGAGCAGCGATCGCTTGTAAATCGGCGCGATTCTAGAAATGTCTCCCTTCAGGGTTGCTACCCCCGAAATATCGGTCGCCACGCCCGTAGCCATCTGAAAAAGCTGAGCATTAAACCCAGTAAGTGCGCCAAACGATCGCTCTAGACTCAGGAAATGCCCTGCCTGGTCAAGCGTGAGGAGTTCGGTTAATCCATTAGTGGCTTTCTGAACAGGCTCCACGAGATAGAGATGTTCGGCAAGCAGGGTAGTCTGACCCTCGCCCACCAGGTAATGTAGGAAGCGAATGGGCTGGGGAGAAGCCGGATCAGGCAAATCTTGTTGAAGGGAAGACTCGGTTGCCGAAAAGACCCGAAATGGCTCTAGCCGTCCCCCTGCCGAGCCATTGGCATTAAGGGTGAGTGCTTCAAAGCCCAGATTGTCTTGAATGCCGACGGGTTGCCCTTCGATCGTTTCGGGCAAAAACTTTCTAGGAATCGGCAAACGGCTCTGCCACTGTCCCTCTAGATCAAACTCATCAATGAAGGGAGGAACCCCGTCGCGGCTGACTCCCTCACTAGAAATTAATAAAGTCTGGCGCGGCGAAAGGGCAATTCCTTCGGGATCGATCGTGTTAGCGGCGTAGGGTCTCCCGTCTTCCGCCGTCAGAGTCGTGACTTTCTCAATCTCGACAGAATGGATGGCGATCGCCTCCCCTGCCTCATCAAAGCTGAGCTTTAGGGTGTAGAACCGAGCCGGTGCCCGCTCGCTGCGATCGTCTGAAATAGCATAGAAGCGATCACGCTGGCGATCGTAAGTCAGCCCTGACAAACCGCCGACCGGAGCATCCTCAAAGGTGAGCTTTGGCAGCCGATATTCGCCCAGAAAATCGATCGAGAGATCGAGAAATAGCCGATCTTCTGCCTTGACCTGCGGAATGCTACAGGCGGTCAGAAAGATCAGTAGCGGTGCCAAGAGGACGATTAGCAGTCGAGAGCAGTAGGGCATTACAGCATTGGGTCGCAAAGTTTTTAGATTAAGACGTTCAGGTTACTGCGTTTGGACTAGTATAGTGCCCACCGTCTATCTGTAGAGTGTGGCTGAGCAGAATGTGGCTGAGCGATCGCCCCTCAATCCTTATTATCTACCTCCTACGCTACATATAGGAAAATTAATACAAAAGAACCTAGCCGAATCCTACATCTAGTGCCATTATAGTAGCGTCATGCCCGACAGACCGCACCCACAAGTCTTGTATTTGTGGGTGCATCTCTAAACAGGGAATGGCTCCAGAAGTCAATCGCCGGGTTCAGAGACTATGCCTTATTTCCTGTCTGCTGCTAAGCTTCAAAGCTACTATCGCTGTCCCCAAGCCTACTACTTCCGATACGAGCGTAAGGTGGAAGGAGCAGCGTTTTATGGCTCAGCCATCATGGGCACCTCCCTTCATCAGGCTTTGGCGCAAATCTACCAGGATTGGCACTATCAAGACGCAATTCCTCGGATAGATTGGATTGAGTATTGTTGGAGTCAGCAAACGAAAGATCTGACTAGCACTCAGATTAATGAGGGTCGAGGCATTCTGCGGCGCTACTACTATGCCTATATTGCCAATCAGTCGGCGATGCGCAAGCCTGTAGCGGTAGAGGGCAAAATTCAGGGCACGCTGCGCACCGAAAATCTAGAATTTGTGCTTTCAGGACGGTACGATCGCCTCGACTATTTAGATGACGGGCTAGAGCTAATCGACTACAAATCTGCCAAAGAGGTTGAGTCGATGGAGCCTGACGAAGTAGATTTGCAGATTGGTTTGTATTATCTGGCGTTAGAGCAGCGCTACCAGCGAAATCTAAAGCAGTTGAGCTTGCTGTATCTGCGGACGGGCGAAAAAATTGTCTTTCCGGCAACGGTGGAGCATCGTCAGCGCGTCGAAGCCGTCATTAGCGATCTTGCCGTGGAGCTGCGCCAAGATCAGCGTTGGCTTCCTTTTCCGGGTGGACAGTGCGATCGCTGTGCCTATGCCCGATATTGTCCGGCAATGCGTGCCGAGCCTGACCCTTTGCCAGAGGATGCCAAACCTGAAGCAGGTCTACAATTGGTGCTAAGTATCTAGTAGCGCTAAGCAGCTAGCCTAAAGTCTTTACAGTAGGAGGGCTTCAGCCATGTGTGGCAGATTTACCCTGACCCAGGCTCCGAGCGCGATCGCTCACAATCTCGATCTGTTCGACCTTTCAGCTTTTACACCCCGCTATAACATTGCGCCGACTCAGCCTGTTATGGTTGCCCGCATGGCTCCAGGTAAAGCTGAACGGGAGCTAACTTACCTAACTTGGGGTCTGATTCCGAGTTGGGCAAAAGATCCAAAAATAGGGGCAAAGCTGATTAATGCCAGAGCCGAAACCTTGAGCGAAAAGCCTTCGTTTCGATCTGCCTTTAAGCGGCGGCGCTGTCTGGTGATAGCAGATGGGTTTTATGAGTGGCAAAAGCAGGCGACAGGCAAGCAGCCGATGTATTTCTCTCTCGATCGCCAGCCCTTTGGCTTTGCCGGACTCTGGGAACATTGGCAAAGTGCCGACGGCAGTGAAGTGGAATCTTGCGCCATTATCACGACTGAAGCCAATGAGTTAATGCGCCCGATTCACGATCGTATGCCCGTGATTCTAAATCCACAAAACTACGATCGCTGGCTTGATCCTGAGAGCAGCAGCGATCGTATTCAAAGTTTATTATGTCCCTACCCGGCAGTAGAGATGAGCGTTTATCCGGTGAGTGCTAAGGTTAATAATCCGCGCAATGAGGATGCCGAATGCATTACGCCGATCGCGTTTCATGATTCTGGAGCGCCCGATCCATCAACTGCCCCTGTCCAAAACTCCAAATGACAAAAGCCTTGCTGAAGCGAGTGAGGTCTTGGCAACGGGCGATCGTTTCCTGTCTTGATTCTGCTGATGGGGCGGCAAAAAATCGGGTGGCGCGATCGCTAATCTTGCAAGTTTTGGCGCTCTACCTTTGCGAACAAAAAGGCATTATTGCAACGGGTCAACTACAAGCTCTGCAACAGAAAGATTCTGTTTTTTCTCACCTCATTCAGCTCTGGCAAAGTACACAAATTCCGCTCGATCTGTTTCAAGAATTTGAGCTTGCTAATTGCTTGTCCGATCGCGTTCTCGGTCAGTTGATTAGCCGTCTGTATGAATATCGGCTAGATCTTTCGATCGCCTTTCTGGGGCAGGTTTATGAAGCGCTGTTGGAAGAAAATTCTCTAGAGCTTGCTTCTTATACTCAAAAACTAGGTACGCAAAAACCAGGCACTCAAAAATCGGGCGCTCAAAAATCGGGTGGCGTTTACTACACGCCTGAGGCGATCGTCGGCTACATTTTGCAGATGACCCTGGGGAAGTCGCTGCATAGTGCCAAGTCTAGTGCCAAGTCTGGCGCAACGACCATTACTCTACTCGATCCGAGCTGTGGCTGTGGTGCCTTTTTGCTGTCTGCCTATCAATTTTTGTTGGATTGGTATCTGAGGATTTATAGCTCAGGAATTGAGGATTTGGGAAGCGATCGTAGCCTTCTTATTGAGTCAGGACAGAATGGTAAATGGCATCTGACGCGATCTGAGCGAGAACGGCTTTTGCTAACGCAGATTTACGGAGTTGATCTTGATCCGCAAGCGATCGAAATCACTAAACTAGGACTGTATCTTTTGTTGTTAGAAGGCTTACCCGATCGCTCTCCCTTACCCGATTTAAGCCGTAACATTCAGTGCGGCAATGCCCTAGTTAGTGCAGGCTATACAATGGGTAGCGACTCAGGACAGATACCCGATCGCCCATTCGACTGGCATCAGGCTTTCCCAAAAATTCTGCGATCGGGCGGGTTTGATCTGGTGATTGGCAATCCGCCTTATCTAGATTCGGAGGGCATGACGGCTCACCTGCCTGATTTGCGACGATACTGTGCAGCAAATTATCAGGCTGCTACTGGCAACTGGGATCTCTTCTGCGTGTTTATCGAAAAGGCTCTGACGCTCTGCAAACCGGGTGGATTCACAAGCTTGGTTGTGCCCAACAAGCTAGCTTCGGCAAACTATGCGGCGGGGGCGCGATCGCTCCTTTTTCAGCAAACCAGCCTCTTAACCATTCGGGATTACTCCAGCGTTTCAGCGTTTCGAGCTGCGGTGTATCCGTTGGTATATGTGGCTCAAAAGCTTGAGGATCAAAGTGCTGCACCGCCAAAATCGATCGCCTATGAGCGGATGCAAAGCCTGGATCAAGTTGGCGTAACCGGGAAACTCTCGCTTAATAGCGCCATGCAGTCTTGGCAAATGGGCGGTCTAGAACAGCAAGATTGGATCGATCGCCTTCAATCTTTCCCAACCCTCGGAGATATTGCCCAAGTTACCGGAGCAGCTACCGTTGCGGAGGCATACGCACTTCAGCCCTGGATTCAAAACAGCGACGCGATCGCCCCTGGAGATTTGCGCTTGGTCAACAGCGGCACGATCGATCGCTACTGTTTTTTGTGGGGCAAAAAACCGCTCCGCTATTTAGGGCAGGTCTATCGCCATCCAATTCTGGCTGCATCCCAAATTTCGCGGCTATCTCTCCAGCGAAAACAGCAGGCGCAAAAGCCCAAAATTATTGTGGCGGGTTTGTCTCAGGTGTTGGAATCTGGATTAGATCAGGCTGGCTCAGTTTTGGCGGCTAAGTCTACCTCAGTAATTCGGGCAATTCAAGCTGATTTACCGCTGGATCTACGCTATCTTTTAGGCTTGCTCAATAGCCGCTTACTCAGCGTTTACTTTCAAAGCTGTTTCGCTGGAAACTGCCTCCACGGCGGATATCTGCGGATTGGCGCACCCCAACTACGGCAGTTACCCATCTGGATACCCAACTTGTCAGATACGATCGATCGCCAGAACTATGACCAGATCATAGACTGGGTAAGCGATCGCCTCTTGCTACAAGATCAGTTTCATAGCTGCGAATCATCCAGTCCTATGAAAATTCAGGCAGAAATCGATCGCCTAGAAGATGCCATTGATCACCACGTGTATAGCCTATATCAACTGAAGGATACTGAGATCGATCGTTTATTGCCCTCCACAAACACGCACAAATCTAACTATGAAATTTCTTTATAGATTGGCGATCGCCCTCTTTCGTCTCCTATTCGGCTCTATGGTTCGTCCTAGACCTAGAATGAGGCGATCGAGCTGGTTGACTGATAAAACTCAAACCGTCCTCACCCCAACCCCTCTCCCAGGGCGAGAGAGGGGCTTTAAACCCAAGAGACTTCCTCCACCCCTTCTCCCACACGGGGAGAAGGGGTGGAAGAATAAGGGGCAAAGATTTGTTAGTCAACCAGGGCGATCGAGGCTCCATAGTCCCAAATTCACTTCAAACAATGCCTACAAGTACGAAGAATATGATGATTTAGACAGTAATGATTCCGATAGTCCTGACTATCGGAATACTTTAATGGTGGGTCATAATAATCATTTAGCGACACATCCTTACTCCCTAACAATTAACAATTATTCCCCACTTTATCAACCTATCTACTACCCTCATATTCTCCAGTGGCAGGGTATAAATGATGAATATGATCAGGATTATCAAGACGAATATGAAGATGATTATGAGGAAGACTTGAATGACAGCTATGGAACTATTGAATACCGCTTTGAAACCTTTGGCAGTGATACGTTTATTGAATATAGCTATGAAGGAAATTTAGATGAACAAGAAATCCTTCAAGCCTTGAACTGGCTATGGACATCCTCTGCCGATCGCTCTAATCCTAATCGTACCAACGTCCTAACCGGAACTCTCCGAATCCCGCTGCTGTCTAGGCGATCGATTGGCTTGCCTTACGTTAAATGAATATAAAATCTATTCAGTGCGACTTGCGTCGAACAATCCAGTAGCTAATTGAGAGAGTGAGAATGGCGAGCGCCAATGCCATCAATTCAATACCTGTTGATTTATTAAAGTCAAAAATAATGATTTTGCGCGCTACCGCCGTCAGCGACGTAACCACCACTAGCTCTAGCTGCACCCCATGGTTTTTTAGATAAGCCGTGATATTTTCCAGCACTTCAAGAGCGATCAAAACATTCAAAAACAGCCCAAAGATTTTAATTAATGTCACCGTCGAAAATTTATCGGGGTCTGCCAGCGCGTTATTAAACAGAATTTCCTGTCCAATAAAAAGACAAAGCTCTACGACAGCCGTTAAAAGAATAGCAACCATGGCGATCGACAGCACCTTGACAGCCAGGGTTTCAATTTTTTTCAGTCCCATCAAAAAACTTTCATCACTGCCCCGACGGGCGATCGACCGTAAAAAATTTCGCACGGTATTGTAGAAATATCAGGTTAAATCGAAGCCCGACTGAGGCAATCTTGAGCGTTGACACTCCCACGTTTTCAAAACGTGGGATTCTTGGCTCGTCGAAACCACTTAAACTAGATTCCTTGCGTCATCTAGCCCAGAGGTGGGATTCTCCCCAAGCGTTACTTTCCGAGTGCCCCTCGGTAGTTGCATTGCTGCAAGTCCTTTTTAAGTTTGGATTGCTCCAAAATTCTGATTCGTCTAGT
>CASBQM010000853.1 GCA_949127645.1 Synechococcales cyanobacterium PMM_0036 | reverse complement strand
GTCATCAACGCCGGCGACGGGGCGCACGAACACCCGACACAGGGCTTGCTCGATATGTTTACGATTCGGCAGTATAAAGGTGAACTCAGCGGCTTGACGGTGGCGATTGTCGGCGATATTCTGCACAGTCGGGTGGCGCGTTCCAATATCTGGAGCCTTACCGCCAGCGGAGCCGAGGTCCATCTCGTTGGGCCACCCACGCTTTTGCCCAATGCGTTTGCTGATTTTGTCAAAGGTCAGGGAGAACTTCCTCGCAAGCTATTTCTGCACTGGAGCCTAGAGCCAGCCCTGGAAAACGCCGATTTTGTCATGGCGCTGAGAATCCAGAAAGAGCGGATGACCAACCATATGCTGCCAAGTCTGCGGGAATATCACTGGCGCTATGGCATCACGGGCGATCGCCTCAGGCACTGCCAGCCCGATGTCAAAGTCCTGCATCCGGGGCCAGTGAATCGCGGCGTAGAGATCAGCTCAGAGCTAATGGATGACTCGAAGTTCAGCCTGATCTCGCAGCAGGTGACAAGCGGCGTTGCTGTGCGGATGGCGTTGCTGTATTTGATGAGCAGCGGCAAAGCCTAAATTAGGAAATCGGCATGGCTTGACGAGCGATTGTTGGGTGGGCAATTGTTTGGTGATACCAACGACGAAAGAGCAGGGTTGCGCGATCGGTTGGCACATTGCGCTCCTCCGTTGTGGCAGGAATTTCGCCGTTCTGAGATTCAATCACAACGCGATCTTCAACAATCGGATCAATGAAGTCCTTCACCATTTCAGCCGCATAAGGCTCAAGGAGCTGAATGGCAATTAAGTATCGGGTTCGCTGGGAGTCAATCGGAATGGCGAAAGAATGAACCCGAACAGGGATTCCCATTTCATCAAACTTCAGCACAACCAGGTTTGGCTGATGCCATTCAAACGCAAAGCCAGACTCAATGTTGTGGAAGCGATTAAAAACTTGAACGCTATGTTCTGTTTGGACAATTTGAAATTCAGCAAAACTGCCCGCCTCGATCGCAGGTTGACCGATCGCCCCACCAAAGGAATTGCGATGTACAAACGGCAGATGAACATAATCCATTGCGTTCTCAATCAGCCTTGTCCAGTGAGCATTCCAAACCTCATGGTGAATGAAATAGGAGTCTGGCGATCGCATTAAGCTCTCAGGAACTTGCGGCTCAGCAGCTTCACCTTGACCCGTAAAGACCCAAACCAACCCGGCAATAATGCGAGTGGGCAAGCCCATAACAGAAAGTTGGGACAGCTTCACATCGGCAGGATTATTGAGGGGGACGTGAGTACAAGCACCACTCTGTTGACATACTCACCGTCCTAAAGGAGCGGTGATTCTTGACAGTTCAACGGGCTGTGCTGGCGAACCAGTCTTACCTACCCTCCCTGTCCGTTTAGAGTCTCCCAATGCCCTATGGCGACTTTTCTGTTTTATGCACAAGCTAAAAACTTGCTATTGCTTCCAGGATGGATTTTCGCCATTGCCCTTATAGCGTTCTCTACGCCTGCTCGCACCGTAGCTGTTTCAACGTGTATTGAGCCTAGAGGGAGAGCTTTTGGCTCCATCTATATTGTACCAAAAGCCGTGCTAGAAGCACGGGGCTTGTATCCCATTTTTCTGGTCAAATTGCCAGCCGTGATAGGGACATTCTAAGCCCCCATTTTCGCTAATGCGACCAAGCGAAAGCGCCGCGCCCCGATGAGGACAGCGATCTAAAAGTGCCCCAACTTCGCCCGTCAAATTCCGAAATAAAACCAGGCGTTCTCCTGCAAGTTCGATCGCTATAGGGCTATTCTCAACTTCAGCAACCGGAAGAACAGGTGTCCAAAAATTAGGTAAGAGGTCAAACATGATGCGTTTCTCCTTCTAGTGTAAGTAAACAACCTAAAATTAGGTAGGTGAAAATAGAAAAAAAATTAAGGTGAGATTGCGCCCCTCAAAACCAGCTCGATTAAATTAGCTACCAATTCCTCATCTGTCTTAGAGCCATACTGTCTAAAGCTATAGAGAGCCTCCAAAGAGCATAAGAACGTCCCTCCGATAAATCCCAAATCGTCCTGAAACTGACCCTTTAGCTGATCTCGATATCGGATGAATATTGTCTCAAGAGGAGCAAATGCACAACGATACATTGCTTCTTGAAGTTGAGCAGCTTTGTCTGAGGATAGCTCCGGCAAATCGCTCATTGTCATTCGTCCACCGTTCAGCGGAGGCTGCTGAATCAGCCACACTCCAACGTCGAGCAAACAACTTTCCAAGGTTGGCTCTGCTCTAGAAATCAAGCTTTCGAGAGCAACCCGCCGATGTTCCAAATGACGCAACATCACCTCAACATACAAATCTTCCTTGCCGAGCGGAAAGTGATAGTAAAGTGAGGCTTGCTTAATGCCTAGCTTTTCGGCAATATGCTTCAGGGTCACAGCCGTGTAGCCGCGAACCGTAAAAAGTTGTTCCGCTGCATTGAGAACAGCGTCCTTTGACGAGATTTGATTGGCTTTCTTGCTCACTTTACCTACCTTAAATTAGGTAGCTATTCTTGTCAAGCTCTTGAATTGCGTTCCAGTTCAGTGGGTGAGTACCAAAACTGATTAAACTGATATATCGAACCTCTTATCTGAGGCTTACCCAGTCAAATTTTACAAAGGGAACCGGAACTATGCGGCTGTCTCAAATGCTGTTTGTCACCTTGCGCGAAGATCCAGCAGAGGCAGAAATTCCTAGCCACAAGCTGCTGTTGAGAGCCGGATACATTCGTCGCGTCGGCAGCGGACTTTATGCCTACCTGCCGCTGATGTGGCGGGTGCTGCAAAAAATTTCCCAGATTGTGCGGGAAGAGCTGAACGCCACAGGCGCACAG
>CASBQM010000852.1 GCA_949127645.1 Synechococcales cyanobacterium PMM_0036 | reverse complement strand
GGAATCGACTGCGGATCGAGGGCATGAATATTCTTGCCTGTAGGCAACACGTCGGGATTCCGAATCGGATCGCCACCAGGTCCCGGCAGGATGTATTCTCCTTCCAGCGCTCTCATCATCGCGCCCAGCTCGTTGTCTGCCGTCACCTGCTTCAGGCAAAACTCCAGATATTCAAACAGCGGCTTGATGGCTTCAGCATCTACCTTGGGATAGCCTGACTGGTGCAGCGCCTCAATCCAGGGTTCTTTTTTGCCCAGATTGAAGAAATTCAGCTTGGTGACTTTGGAAACGCGACCCTCTGCGTCTACCTGTTCTTTTACCATCGCTGCGACCGCAGTTCGCACAGCTTCGTTGATATCAAATAGCAACTGCACGTCTTCTAAAACACCGCGATCGCTGCTCTTATATAGCGCATCCATATCACGCCCCAAGCTGTTAGCAATGATACGGGGGAGGCTGAGCAGATTGTCCTCAGGGCGATCGAGGGCGGAGATGTTGACTAGAGTGGCGATCGCTTCTTCTGCCGTTGGCGGTTTGCCAATAATGTGCAGACCGCAGGGCAATAGCCGCGACTCGATTTCCATCAGCTTGATGTAAACCTTGCCCACTAAGGCATCACGCTCCTCAGCAGGTAGCTCTACGCCGTCTTCCGGCATATTGATATCTTTATCAAGATTGACCAGACGGCACTTGTCTACAATGGCGTTGATGATTGGCATGGCGCGTCCAGAATCCTTCAGGGTTTGATAAGAGGCGATTAGTTCGCTTAGCTCCTTCAAGCCCTTGTAAAGTCCGGCATTTTCTGCGGGAGGAGTCAAGTAGCTGATGGTTTCGGCATAGCTGCGGCGCTTGGCGATCGTCGCTTCTGAGGGGTTGTTTGCCGCGTAGTAGTAGAGGTTGGGAATCTTGCCGATCAGGCTATCCGGGTAGCACTCGACCGACATACCCATCTGCTTGCCGGGCATAAACTCCAGCGATCCGTGGGTGCCAAAATGCAGTACGGCATCGGCTTGCCAAACGTGTTCTAAGTAAGTGTAGTATGCCGCGAAACCGTGGTGGGGACTAGCCGATCGAGAGAACAGCAGCCTCATTGGATCGCCTTCGTAGCCAAAGGTGGGCTGAATGCCGATAAAAACATTGCCGAAGTGCTTACCAAACACCAGCAGGTTTTGTCCGTCTGAATTCAGATGCCCCGGAGCTGCACCCCAGGATTCCTCAAGCCGCTTGTAATAGGGCGTGAGACTTTCGTATTCTGGCACTGACATCCGGTAGGCAATGTTGAGTTCAGGGCTGTTGTATTGCGCCTGAGCATCGTGAATCACCTCTTGCATCAAGGCTTCAGCCGATTCGGGCAAGTCTTGAATGTCATAGCCGTTTTGCTTTAGGGCATGAATCACCTGATAAATGGAGCCAAACACATCCAGGTATGCCGCCGTACCGACGTTGCCCTTGTCCGGCGGGAAGCTAAAGACCGTGATGGCAACTTTCTTGTGCAGCTTAGGCTTGCGGCGTAGGTTTGCCCACTTCAAGGCTCGCTGAGCGATCGCTTCTACACGGTCTTGCAGGGCGATCGCCTTGCCCGTTGCCCCGTCGCGCCCTGACATGACGATCGGCTCGATCGCTCCGTCTAGTTCAGGAATGGCAATTTGCAGCGCCACCTGAATTGGGTGCAGACCCAGATCGCTAGCTTGCCACTCTTCAGTGGTTTGGAAGACCAGGGGCAGCGCCACCATATAGGGACGGTTAAGACGCTTGAGCGAATCGATCGCCTTGGGGTGATCCTGTCTTGCGGGACCGCCCACCAGCGCAAAACCCGTGAGGGAAACAACTACATCAACGATCGTCTGCTCTTTATGAATCGGATCATAGAAGTAGACATCGACGGGTTTAGAGAAATCTAGCCCGCCCGCAAACACCGGAATCACCCTCGCGCCCATGCACTCTAGCTCTTGCACCATTGCCACGTAATGAGCATCGTCACTCGTAACTAGGTGAGTTCGTTGCAGTACCAGACCCACGGTAGGAACCAGAGGATCTTTCAAGCTCTCAGGAATATCCTTGCGAGAGGCGTGCCAGTTGAGGTATTCCTTTAGATCCTCAAACATTTGCGGTGCGAGAGGATGCCAGATGCCCATGTCGGGATAGGTGACGGGGTCGCAGAACTGCAAAACCGCATTACCCTTCGAGCCGTCGGGCTTGACGTTGTTGATAATGTACTTTCCTGCCAGCATCAGCAAGAAGTTCTCTAGGTTCTCGGCAGAGCCACCCAGCCAATACTGGAAGCTGAGCATGAAGTTTCTGGCATCTTGCGCCTTGTCGATCGGCAAAAACTTCAGCACTTTTGGCAGCGTTTGCAGCAGCTTCAGCATCCCGTCCTGAAAGGAAGCACCCGATTTTTCTTTCCGCTTGCGCATAAACTGGGCGATCGCCCCCTTCGACTGCCCCAATTGCGCCATGGAGAAAGTGCCCATTTTGTTAAGGCGCATCACCTGCGGCATTGAGGGAAAGACCACCGATACGTCTAATCGATCGCGGTGGGGCTCTACGGCAGCGACGACTTTATCGGCAAGTTCTTCAATAAAGATCAGAGAGGCGATAAACACATTAGCTTCGGCAACATCTCGTTTGAAGGCTTCGTAATTTTCGGGGCTACGCAGCTCTTCCAAAAGGTAGCCACTAATTTCGATCGCCAGAGACGGATTATTTTGGTTAATCGATCGGACTGCCGCAGATAGGGTGCTTTGGTACTGCGGCTCTAGCACGACATAGACCACCTTAACCAGCGATCGCCCGTTGATATGATCAGGTGCAATGTGTCTGACTGTGGGCTTGACGTGGGTAAACATGCGGTTCTGCTCCTCAGGATTAAGGCATCTAGACAGGTTAAGAGATTCAACAAATTCAGATCAAGGCTTTGAAGCTTAGCCATCAATCAGATTTTGTTATCTATTTCTTCATATATTGGTTGTACCAGAAAACCTATACCCAGTGAGCATTGAGGCGAATATCTGACACAATTTGATAAAAATAATGAGATATTTGTTTACGTTTATTAATATTTCTAAGAGCAGATACTCACGCTTTCAGGAGATTTTGTAACAAATTCTTAACAATCATCAGGCGATCGAGTTTGATCAAAGTCTGATCAGAGCGGGTTGTGGGGCGATCGCCTGAGATTAGCAAAAAACAAGGGCATGGTATTCCATGCCCCCGCACATATCTCAAAGCCATCAAGTGTTGTCAAAACGCTTGCGCTCTAACTCCCCACCGTCAGCAGCGGACGAAACCCGTGCTTGACCGAAACTTGCCCGATCAAATCCATTTTTTCCAGCGTAATTTGATTCCGACCCCAAGAGAAATTGGTGTAAAGCTTCTCAAATTCCAGCAGCATCGACTCCGCAAAGCAAGCAAAGAGCTGACGTGCCGGAACATCCATATTGACGATGCTCATGATCTTCCAATCAATGTCGAGAGAATGCTCGACAATGCCCCCATTGAGAATATGCACACCCGGATGCTGAATCTGCTTTGCCATATTCTTGGGATAGCCGCCATCGATCATCAGACAAGGCTGCTTCAGCTTATCAAAGTTAATTTCTATTCCCTTGGGCATACTAGCAACCCATACGACAATATCAGCTTGGGGCAAAGCCTCCTCCAGCGGCAGAATTTTTCCTCTGCCTAGCTCCTCCTGAAGCAACTGAAGGCGATCGGGATTGCGCGCCACCAGCAGCAGGTCAGCAACATCTGCCCGTGAGTTCAGCCAGCGACAAACGGCACTACCAATGTCCCCCGTCGCGCCACAGACCGCCACAGTTGCCTTAGAAAGCTCAATGCCGACTTGTTGAGAAGCCTGTTCGACCTGACGGCAGATGATATATGCCGTATGGGTGTTCCCAGTGGTAAAGCGATCGAACTCTAGCTTGATATTTCGCACCTGCTGAATTTGATTGAGGTTGAAGTTCTCGAAAATAATTGACGAGAAACCGCCTAAAGCCGTGATGTTGATACCGTTCTTCTGAGCGTGAGCCATCGCGTTAATGATTTTGCGCGTGGCGGCTTTGATTCGTCGAGCTGCCAGCATTTCCGGCAGAAAACAAGACTCTACGTAACGCCCCTCAATCTGCTGTCCTGTAGCGCTTGTCACCTTAATGGTGTCAACAATTTGGGGTGGAGCGCTACACCAAAAGTCTAGCCCCTGATCTGCGTATTCGGGGTAGCCAAGTTCTTTTGCAACAGATTGAGCGTGTTCTAAACTCGTGAGATGACCAATTAAACCAAACATGGACAGCCTGTATAAGCCTGCTAAGTCAACTAGCGATAAAGTGGAGCCAACCCAAATCATGCGCTCTTTAATGAATGTTACACAAAATCAGTCTCCAAAGTTTGCGTCTTTAGGAGACTTCTGGGCAGTATCTAGGGGTATTCACGAGAATTTCGATACCGTAGTTTCAAGATTCTTTGGCTTCAAGCCTGTTGAATGAGCGGGACAGAAGCGGTGCAGCCGCCAAAAGAGCCTGAGTATAAGAATGTTGCGGATGGGTGAAAATTTCCTCCGTATTTCCTAGCTCTACAATTTTACCTGACTGCATGACTGCAATCCGATCGCACAAAAACCTTGCCACCCCCAGATCGTGAGTAATAAATAGGTAAGTTAATTCAAACTCCTGCTTCAGTTCTAGCATTAAGTCGAGGACCTGAGCCTGAACGCTAGCATCCAGCATACTAACGGGTTCATCGCAGATCAGCAGCTTGGGTCGCGTAATTAGGGCACGGGCGATCGCCACTCGCTGCTGTTGCCCTCCCGAAAGCTCCTTGGGATAGCGATCGTAGAAATCCTCGGCAGTTAGCCCCACGCGTTCTAGCATCTGCTTTGCCAGGACTTTTGCCTCAGCCGCATTAGCGAGATGGTGAATCAGTAGCGGATCGACAATGCTGTTACCTACGG
>CASBQM010000851.1 GCA_949127645.1 Synechococcales cyanobacterium PMM_0036 | reverse complement strand
GTTGTTGGGGTTGCTTCCGGTGCAGGAGGGCAAGGTGCTTTATCGAGATGCCCCTCTCCAGCGGCAGCGGCGGCAGGTTGCCTATGTGCCGCAGCGATCGCAAATTGACTGGGATTATCCCACCACGGTTTGGAATGTGGTGATGCTGGCTCGGACTGCCCATGCCGGATGGTTTCGCTCTCCGAGTCGGCAGTCGGCAGAAATTGTTAAAGAGTCTTTGCAGCGGGTGGAGCTGCTAGATTTACGCGATCGCCCGATTGGAGCGCTTTCGGGAGGACAGCAGCAACGAGTGTTTCTGGCTAGAGCGATCGCTCAGCAAGCCGATCTGCTGTTGCTCGATGAACCCTTAGCAGCCGTAGACAAAAAGACAGAAGCGCTAATCTTTCAAATCTACGATGAACTGAAAGCTGAGGGAAAAACCCTGTTGATTAGCTGCCATGAATGGGGTGGCATTTTGAACCACTACGACCAATTGATGCTGCTCAATCAGCGGCTCATTGCCTACGGTGCGCCTAAGCAAGTGATGACACCCGCCAATATTAAACTGGCGTATGGCATTTCGTCCCAACCCAGGCATTTTCACGATGCGCTTGAAACAAATTTCTTCTGTTAAACCCCTTTTACTAAACCCCTTATGCTGCAATGGTTGCTGGAACCCCTTGGCTTTGAATTTATGCGGAATGCCCTGATGGTTGGCATTCTCGTAGGCATCCTCTGTCCGGTTGTCGGGACTTACCTGCTGGTGCAGCGGATGGCGCTATTAGGCGATGTCATGGCTCACTCAGTGTTGCCAGGACTGGCGATCGCCTTTTTTCTGAAGATTAATATTCTGATTGGCGCATTTGTTTCTGGCATTATCAGCGCCTTTCTCATTGCCTGGATTCGCTCTCAAACTCGGATTAAGGTGGATGCAGCGATGGCATTGACGTTCACCAGCTTTTTTGCGCTGGGCGTGCTGCTGATTACGCTGCTGCGAAACAAGCTGGATCTCGATAGCTTTTTGTTTGGCGATATTTTGGGAGTCACTCAGGGCGATGTTGTCCGCACTGCTATCATCACGCTGATTGTTTTAATCTTGATTCGCGTGTTTTATAAAGAGCTATTCTTTTACACCTTCGATCGTTTAGGCGCACAGGCGATCGGCTTGCCCATTAATGGCATTTATCTAGGGTTGATGTCAGCCGTCACGCTGACGATTATTGCCAGTATGCAGACCGTTGGCGTGGTTCTGGTCGTGGCGCTGCTGGTGGGTCCGGGCACCACAGCTTACCTACTCGTGAAAGAACTGCACCAGATGATGGGACTCGGCGCATTGCTGGGCGTTGTCGCTAGCGTTATGGGGATGTATACCAGTTACTACCTGAATGTGCCGTCTGGTCCCTGCATTGTCCTAATCAGTTTTGGGTTCTTTGTGCTGGCTGTGCTGTTTAGCCCCTCGCAAGGATTGTTGACGCGACCAGAGATAACGAGTCGTTCAGCGAGAATATTTCGCCGCCCTAAACAGGCGGGACGAAGTGATTAGCCTCTATAGCGATAGCTGACCCGTTTGCAGCATCTGCACAACCGCCATGCGGCAAGGGGGACAGTCGCACTTGAATTTGTCGATCGCCAAATCTCCAACGGTATCTGAGTCGGGGTCGATCGAGGCGTAATTAGGGTTAGCTTGAGGATGAGTCTCAGAAGTCATTTGAGGTTGAGGAACCACTAACTCAATACTTTGAGTCATAGGGATAGTTGGAACCACAACTGATCCAGGGTGGGGGGCGATCGTGTCAGCGTTTGCCGCATTCCCAACTAGCAGCACAAAAGCTATAGATCCAGAATAGCCCAGTAGAGTTAATGTATCTCGGTTCATACTCACACCTGAATAAGGTTAGTCTCTAGTTATAGCGAAAGTTGCCCCTGTTGAATCATCTGACGCACCGTATTCGTACAAGTTGTGCAGGTGCAGCCGCAGGTTCTTTGAGCAAGCTGACTGTAAAGATTCTCAAGCGTCTATATATGAATACTTGTTCATGTGTTAGGCTATTCATAGAACTAAAAGGAGCTAACCTATGTCTACCGTGACTCAAATGAAATGTGCCTGTGATTCTTGTCTGTGCGTGGTTTCACTGTCGGATGCCGTAATGAAAGATGACAAGCCCTATTGCGGCGAAGCCTGTGCGAGTGGTCATCCTGCGGGTCAAGGCTGTGGACACACGGGCTGCACCTGCAACGCTTAGATTACGTCCCGTGCGATTTATCGATGTCAGACAATCCTGCTGAAAAGCTCGTTACCGAATTTGAGAACGGGGAAGATTTCTGTTGTGATCTTCCCCACGCCCATCACTCTGACCCTGCCAAACTTTCTCAACCCGAAACGCTAACGGTTGAAAAGGCACAGCGCATGTCAGAGTTTCTTGGCTTTCTAGCCGATACGAATCGGCTGCGAATCCTTTCCATGCTGGCGGACAAGGAAATGTGCGTCGGTGATTTAGCGATCGCCCTGGAGATGAACGAATCAGCCGTGTCGCATCAGCTACGAACGCTCCGCGTCATTCGTTTAGTTAGTTTTCGTAAACAGGGGCGTCATGTGTTCTACCGCTTACAAGATCATCATGTGCTTGATTTTTACAAGGCGATCGTCGAGCATTTGGACGAAGCCACGGCATGATGCCTGATTCGGGTCTGTTAACGTTGCCCAAAACCCTGTCCCCGCAGCACCTTTGACCAAATTAATAGTTCTCCATTCTGTCCGCCTGCGGCAAGCTGTTGTCCTTTGGGATGCCACGCAAGGCAAGAAAACCCGTTGGGGGCACCGTTCAGCACTTGGGCTAATTGCTTGGCTTTATGCCACAAACCAACCCAACCATCTGCTGCCGCCGAAGCCAGTAAAAGAGTATCTGGCTGGAAGTGAATGGATTGCACTGTCCCTTCATGTCCTTCTAACACACGACCTTCCCAACCCAGCGACTCATCTTCTTGCTTCTCCCAGACAACAATTCCTTCAACACTGGCAGAAGCTAGCAATGATGCACCTGCTTTCGTCAGCACATCTGACCAGGCGAGTTGACGGATTTTGCCAGGAAAGCCGCGCATGACCCAAGGATGAGGATTGTCCCACTCCAATACGGTGATGGTGCGATCGAGGTTTCCAGAGGCAATGTATTTTCCATCGGGCGACCAGGCGATCGCCATACTCGCCGAAGGGATCGTCAGCAAATACGGGTCATCATCCCAGTCTTCTGCCGTCCAGATTTTTACCCCCTGATACCCGCTGACGCTCAACCGTTTTCCATCGGGATGCCAGGTTAAATCCAGGACAGAGGAGGTGTCGAAATTTAGGGTGGTGGCAACGTTGCCTAAATTGGCATCCCAGACCTGCACATATTTTCCCAGACTGAATGCTAGTAGATTCTGGGTCGGACTCCACGCCAGGCGATCGACCCAGGCAGAAGAATTTTCGACTGTGGCAATCAATTCAGGAGGGTCGGACTGCATCCGCCAGATGTTGACCTGTCCGGTTTGCCCACCAGCCGCCAACAATTGTCCATCGTGGGAAAAAGCGAGGCAGTCAACCGAGTGACCATTCACTGTCTGTAGAGAAGTTTCCTGAAATGTCCCTGTGCCCTGGCAGACAATGACTTCACCCGCAGCAGAACTCGCTGCCAGGATCTTGCCATCGGGCGACCAGGCGATCGCCGTCACATAATCCGACAGTGTTCCTTGCCAGTGGCGATCGAATTCAACTGGTTTCTTTGTCTTTAGACCGCTTGTCTTTAAACCAGACATGCCCGGAAATCCTCTCTCAGTTGAGCTTCATCCAGGTTGCGACCGATAAAAACCAGTTCGTTTTTGCGTCGCTCATCGGGCTTCCAAGGGCGATCGGCTCTGCCGTCAAACAGCATATGAACGCCTTGAAATACGAAGCGCCGATCTTCGCCTGCGATCGTCAGAATCCCTTTCATGCGAAAGATATCGGGTCCCTGAGTCTGCAACAACTTGCCAATCCATTCGTTGAGCTTGTCGCCGTCCAATTCGCCCGATTCGACGATCGCCACCGACCCAACGGTTTCATCATGCTCATGTGCCGTTTCATTCAAGAACTCCGGGTCAATCTCCAGCGCCCGATTCAGGTCAAAGGCACCGATTCCCAATAGGGCATCCATTTCTAGTTCGGCGTTGCGGGTGCGGTAGATTTTGGCAAGAGCATTCATGCTGCGAATCCGCCGCTCCAGTTCGTCTAGCTCGGCCGACATAACCAGATCAGTTTTGTTCAGCAGCACCACATCAGCAAAGGCAATTTGTTCCTGCGCCTCTTCCGCGTCCCAGTGCTGCCAGATGTGTTTGGCATCCACGACCGTTACCACTGAATCCAGATTCGTTTGCGCCTGTACATCTTCATCCATGAAGAAAGTCTGAATCACGGGAGCCGGATCAGCCAGCCCCGTTGTTTCAATCACTAGATGATCAAACTTGTCGCGGCGCTTCATTAAATTGCCAATGATGCGAATCAGATCACCCCTCACAGTGCAACAGATGCAGCCGTTATTCATCTCAAAAATTTCTTCGTCTGCGTTGATAATGAGCTGGTGATCAATGCCCACATCTCCAAATTCATTGACGATCACCGCGACCTTTTTGCCATGTTCGTGGGTAAGGATGCGATTCAGCAGCGTGGTTTTGCCCGCTCCTAAATAGCCTGTGAGCAGAGTCACAGGAACTGAATCTACTGTTGCCATGCTGACCATAGTTTAGAAGCTCACTATATTTAGGAACGATAATCATTATTGCTCACAATTCGCTATCTGGCTGAGAAAGCCGACTGCTTTGCAAAAATTCATATATTTGGATGGAACGTAAGCTAATCAGCCAAAAATGGCAAAAGCGCTTCTGCAACCTCTTCTTCGAGATGTGGGCGATCGCCAGATAAATCACTTTTAGGGCAGACCGGAACTTCGTACATCAGACCTTGCTGGTCGAGGAATTTCAATCGTATGGGGTTCAAGTAGAGTTTCTCGAACGTCCTATGAGTCAAGACCCTCATGACCAATTATTGCTACACATTCGGGGTGCTGTGGCGGAGTATGAGCGGACATTGATCGCCGAGCGAATGCGACGCGATCGGCTCCAGAAACTGCAAGCGGGCACGCTCTTGCCTGGGACTCATCCCCCTTACGGCTATAGCAGTAGTTTAGAACGCCCACGAGATGCGGCTGGAGTCAGGGTCAATCCGGTTGAAGCAGTAGTGGTACGCGAGATTTTCAACTCTTGGGCATGACTCTATCACCTGACGGGGTGACGAAGTAGGCTAGGAGGCAGATAGGATAAGCTCCATCGCCCTAAGACCCTTGCGATAATACTTGCGCTTATTGGGCGTGAGTTGCATTAACTCGGTGATCATCTCCAGAGGTCTTGCCAGGTCAGGCTTTTAGAACTAGGCTTTTTTCTCTACCCTTTACGAAATACCACTACCCGTTTGGGTTGTTTACCGCTCCAAGTGGCACTGGCATAAGCCAACGTCAAAACGACTAGCAACGCCATCAATCTCTCGCAACTAACGGCAATCTCTTCTAAGTTGTATCCCCCACCTTTGAGGCAAAGCTAGACCTATCTTTTTTTATCACAGATTCCTCAAACTATTGTCCTGCTTTACTTTCATCCTAGGTTGTCACCCCGTCAGAAGTCATTCACTATTCTGATAACAAGTCTTTGTCAATGAGTTCTTTCTGAAGCGCGATCGCTGCTGCTTGTAAGCGATCGGCAGCTTGCAACTTATGCAAGATTGTATGGATATGAACTCGCACCGTCCCCGGTGTAATATAAAGAACTTTGGCAATCTCTTGACTAGATTTACCTTTGGTAATCAACGCCAGGGTTTGCTGTTCACGTCTCGTCAGAGGATTGATTGAACTAGCAACATCTGTTGAATGGGCAGCAGTTTCTGATACTAATGGCACAGAGACATGGTTGGAGAGTGCAGCATTAGAGAGTGCGGCACGGATTTGGCTGGTTGCAGTTTGATCCCACCAAGACGCACCGGCAGCAACCGATCGAATTGCTAAAATCAGTTTTTCTGATGCAATTCCCTTCATGCAATATCCTTGCCCACCTACCTCGATCAGACGCATAATTAAAGACTGCTGAGATCGAGAAGTCAAAATAGAACAGGTAAGTCAGGATAGTTCTGCTTGATTTGGCGGCAAGCTTCGATTCCGCCAATTCCTGGCAATCCGATGTCCATTAGCACCACATCTAAAGAATGTTGCCCTGTTAAATCAACCGCAGTTTCTCCATCTTCTGCTTCTGCAACAACCTCTAAATCGGGTTCTCGTTCCAGTCTCATCTGAAGACCGAGCCGAAACAGTTCATCATCTTCGGCTAGAAGAATTCGTAGAATATCAGAAGACATTTCAAGTTGTGGAGAATGAATGATAGGGCAAGGCAGGCAGGCGAAACCCAAAGATGGCGCCTTGGGAGGGACGGTTCTCTGCCCAGATTGTACCGCCGTGCGCTTCAATGATTTGGCGAGTTAAGTACAGCCCTAATCCTGAGCCTTTAGCTTGACGATTGCTATGACCCTGATAAAATCGCTCAAACAGGTGAGGCAGTTCTTCTTCGACAATACCTGCTCCGTTATCAATGACTTTGACGACTTGACTAGAGGCATGAGTTTCTAAAGCCACTTCCACCTTGCTTCCTCGGGGCACATGATTGATGGCATTGATCAACAAGTTGGAAAAAACTCGCTGTAGCTGCAATGAGTCTCCATTCACCCATAGAAACTTACGAAAATCTGAGTCTCCGTAGTTAAAGGAAATATGCACGCGCCGGCTAGCGGCTAATGCCGTCAGGCTATTTGCAACCTCCTCTGCCAGCGTCACTAAGTCCACAGGAGCGTTTTGAAGGATTAACCCGTCTGCATCGTTGCGGTAAATATCGAGCAGCGTTTCTACGAGCTGTAGGCTGGTTTGGTGGCTGCGAATCATTGTATTCACAACTTTCTGTTGAGCTGATGAAAGCGTGCCAAACATACCTTGCTGACACGCCTTAAGCGTTTCAATGGCTCCCCAAAGCGGAGTTTTCAAGTCATGGGTCAGCGTCGAAACAAAATCTTCTCGAACGCCCGCGAGTTTTTCTTGTGCCTGAAGCTTTGCCTGCTGCTGAGCAAGGGCTTCCTCATAGCGACGGTTGCGATCGCTCAGCACGGCTGTCACCCCCATAGCGAGAACAGCGATCGCTCGACTGGCGACAATTGAGTTGCTCACAGCATTTGTTTCTGGGAACCAGGAATTTAACATCGTCATCACTGCCGCTGCAAGGGTAAATTTGATTGCGACAGCCCGACTTAAGCGAGAAGTCGCTAGCAGAATAGGACCAATGTAGAGATACCCAAACACATATTCAGGTGGAGTAGAGAACTCCAGAATGGCAACAACGGCAAACAAACCCAGAATAATCCAGAAAGAACTCAGTCGAGAGTCTCTCGAATTTGAAAGTAACTTGGGATTTAAGGACTTAAGATTCATGAACTGTAGAAGAGGAAAGAGCAACGAAACCCAATAAATTAATCATGAATTAAGCCTAGTGGTTAAATCTTAAAAAGCTACAAAAGTCTAGAAACTCTTCAATTAAAGCTGCGAGTTTAGCTGCGTTTAGATGTGTTTAGTTCGGCACTATATCAGTAGATATAGATTACGTCTAAACAAACTAAACGCTTGAACTCAAAACTAGAGTTATTGGTATAAACTCCGTATAAATATTGTTCTATATCTTGTGATTCTAGTGAAAAAGCAGGATGATGAGAGCTGATAATGTTTTGCACACAAAGCACTTACCGATTCGTATAGGTACGCAACTTCCCACAATGCTAGTATTCTGGAGAGCAATCAGAAGAGGTGTTTCTCGTCATCGGTTTCTTCTGACTGCACCTCGATTAACTTTGGTGTTCATTTTGTTGCGTTAACTGTCAAATGGGTAATATAGGCAGGTAAAAGCTCTCTTCTAATTGTTGATTATTGCTGCTACTTGTAGCGAATTACTTGTTTTTGATTTCTCTGCTTTTTAGTCAGGAGCTTTTCTGATTCATGTTTCAAGGATGGCTACAAATTGCGTTGACGATCGCCATATTCGTCGCGTTGGCTCCCACATTTGGGGGATATATGGCTCGTGTGTATCTGGGGCAGAAAACTCTGCTTGATGCGGTGCTAAACCCGGTTGAGAGGCTGCTCTATAGCCTTAGCGGAGTGCAGGTCAAAGAAGAAATGACGGGCTGGCAGTATGCCAGAGCAATCCTCTACAGCAACCTTGTGATGTCTCTGCTACTGGCTTTTATTCAGTTTTCGCAGGGGTGGTTGCCCTTCAATCCGACTGGAATAGGTGCCCCAACCTGGGATCTAGTTACCCATACGACGATCTCGTTTATGACCAATACCAACCAGCAGCATTACTCTGGTGAAACCGCCTACAGCTACTTTACTCAGTTTGCTGGATTGGGCTACATGATGTTTACCTCAGCAGCGACAGGCTTAGCCGTTGGGATTGCCTTCATTCGAGGGATCACAGGCAGACCGCTAGGAAATTTCTACGTCGATCTGATTCAATCGATCACGCGAATTTTGCTGCCAATTAGCATTGTGGGCGCGATCGTGCTGATTGCCTCAGGTATCCCCGAAACGCTCTCAGGTCCAGTTGTTGTACCGACCCTCGAAGCTCCGGCTGTCAGTCAAGCGATCGCTCTTGGACCCGTTGCTCACTTTGAAATCATCAAAGAGCTAGGAGAAAACGGTGGCGGATTCTTTGCGATCAACTCGGCTCACCCCTTTGAGAACCCCAATGGTTTAACCAACCTAGTTGAAATCGTGGGAATGGTATCAATTCCCTCGGCTCTAATTTATACCTATGGTGTGTTTGCTAACAACCGTAAGCAGGCGTGGCTCGTCTTCGGGCTGATATTAGCAATTTATCTTGCGTTTGTTACTATCACAGCGATCGGCGAGTATCAAGGCAATCCGGCAGTCAATTCTCTGCTGGGCGGTATGCAGCCTAACTTGGAGGGCAAAGAGGTTCGCTTTGGTTGGGCACAGTCTGCTCTATTTGCAGCTACAACGACAGGAACAATGTGTGGAGCAGTTAACTCCTTACATGATTCATTTATGCCCCCCGGTGGATTTGTGACGCTCTCCAATATGTTCTTGCAGATTATTTGGGGCGGGCAGGGGACAGGCACAGCCTATCTGTTCACTTATCTGATCTTGGCAGTATTTGCAACTGGGTTAATGGTCGGACGGACTCCAGAATTTCTGGGGCGTAAGATTGAGAAGCGTGAGGTGGTGTTGGCAAGCTTTCTGCTGCTGCTGGTTCACCCGATCGCCATTCTGATTCCAGGTGCGATCGCCCTAGCGTTCCCCGACCAGTTGGCGGGCATCAGTAACCCTGGGTTCCATGGACTCTCTCAGGTAATCTACGAATACGCCTCTGCGGCTGCTAATAATGGCTCTGGCTTTGAAGGACTGGGCGATGCGACTCTCTGGTGGAACCTGAGTGCCTGTTTCAGTCTGCTCTTAGGGCGCTATGTTCCGATCATTTGTCTATTGCTGCTAGCAGATAGTATGTCTCGCAAGCAGCCCGTACCGATGACAGTGGCAACCCTGCAAACTGATACCTTCCTGTTCACGGGTGTGACGGCTGGCGTCATTCTAATCCTGGGTGCGTTGACCTTCTTCCCCGTGCTGGCGTTGGGTCCGATCGCCGAAGCGTTTCAAATTGCTAAGGGCGTGTAGGCAATACAAAACTAGATTCCCGATTCCCCATCTCTATTTCTGAACTCGTACCTATGCAATCCAGCAACGATTTTTCATCCCCTCCACCGCGCGCGCCAGGCGGTCCTCGCGAGTCTCGTAGACATACGCCCAAAGCCGATATGAGCGGACTATATCAACGCGCAGTCAAAGAGGCTTTTATTAAGCTTGATCCCCGCATTACCGTCAAAAATCCAGTGATGTTTATCGTCTGGGTGGGGACTCTGGTGACTGCTCTCGTGACCATTAATCCAAACTTATTTGGTAATGCTCCAGATACCGGGCTAGACCAACGACTTTTCAACGGGCTGATTACCTTTATCCTGTTTTTTACCCTCGTCTTTGCCAACTTTGCCGAGGCTGTGGCTGAAGGACGGGGCAAAGCCCAGGCAGATTCCCTTAGATCAACGCGATCGGACACAGTTGCCCGCAAGCTTTTGCCTGATGGCTCTATCCAAGAAGTTAGCTCTACAGAATTACGTCGGGGCGATCAGGTTAAGGTCATTGCCGGAGATATGATTCCCTCTGACGGTGACGTGATTCAGGGCATTGGCTCTGTTGATGAGTCTGCTATTACTGGAGAATCGGCTCCTGTACTGAAGCAGCCTGGAACGGACATCGCCAGCTCGGTTACGGGCGGTACGCGTTTACTGTCGGATGAGCTAGTGGTTCGCATCACTTCTGATCCGGGTAAAGGTTTCATCGATCGCATGATTGCCCTAGTAGAAGGCGCAGAACGCACCAAGACTCCTAACGAAATTGCCTTAACCGTGCTGCTAGTAGTTCTCACTCAGGTATTCCTGATTGTGATTGCCACTATGTCTCCCTTAGCCAACTACGTGCAGTCTCCCACGACGATCGCTATTCTGATTTCGCTCCTAGTGGCGCTGATTCCCACTACCATTGGCGGATTGCTGAGCGCGATCGGTATTGCCGGGATGGATCGGGTAGCGCAGTTCAACGTGATCGCCACTTCTGGGCGAGCCGTAGAAGCCTGTGGCGACATCAACACGCTGGTGCTAGACAAAACCGGAACCATTACGTTAGGCAATCGGTTGGCAAGCCAGTTCATTCCAGTTAACGGTCATTCTGAGCAGGATGTCGCTCAGGCAGCTCTAGCAGCCAGCGTTTTTGATGAAACCCCCGAAGGGCGATCGATCGTGCGACTAGCAGAAGAACTGGGCGCAACCGTAGAGTTCGATCGCAATGCAGCAGATGGCGTTGAGTTCTCGGCACGGACTCGTATGAGCGGCACTGACCTACCAGATGGTGGGGAAGCCCGCAAAGGGGCGGTAGATGCCATTAAGGGATTTGTGCGATCGCGGGGCGGCAATCTTTCCCCTGATTTAGATAAAGCCTATGAGCAGGTGTCTCGGTTAGGCGGTACGCCCCTAGCCGTTTGCAAAGATAATAACCTTTACGGGGTAATTCATCTTAAAGATATTATCAAGCCTGGGATTCGCGAACGATTTGACCAGTTGCGGCGGATGGGCGTCCGCACCGTGATGTTAACAGGTGACAACC
>CASBQM010000850.1 GCA_949127645.1 Synechococcales cyanobacterium PMM_0036 | reverse complement strand
ATTGAATAGCTTACCATGGTACAGTACGCGTTTTCCAAGTTGACGCATCATGTTTAGAAGCCGGATGCGAGCCCACGACGTTGTAAAACTAGCAACAGCGAGGTTCGTACAAGCCGAACCCTCATTGTAATCTTCTTTTCTCGCAGAGGTCACCATGACGCACTCGTCTGACACTACGTGTACGTCGTGGATGTCCATTGATTTAGACACAAGTTCTTGATAATATTTTTTCGCATTAAAAATAAATTCAGTTGTACAAAAGTTATCACGCATGCCATATTTTCCCCAGAAAGAGTTCAACATTAGCTTGGCAAGCGACCGCCGTCCAGGGTTGTTCTCCACTTGCGAAGCGTTAACACGAATTCCCTCCTCATCCAGAACTTTTTTTAAATATTTTTGCTTATCGGAGTCATCTTTGCACCACGCAGGCCAATCAGAAGCCTCAATTTTTTCACAAAGAAATAAATCGATATAATCGCTAAAAAATCCCTTTCGCATATTTTTGAAATTCCAAACTTCCGAAACGGAAACTAATTTATAATTGTTTTTCAAGGCAAAATGAAGCTCGGGGGTGGCCCAGGTTCCTTCGAGCGCTCTTTCTTTATCGTTGTGAGAACAAAAATCTTGATTTTTTTCAGCCATGCATTTTCTGCAGAGGGGAAAAATTAATTTTCCATGCATTTTGACCGGAAGGACGGGGAACAAGTCAGAGTCTGGACACAGTACGGTACACTTAACAAACCCATTATAATTCATGACGTCATCGAAATTCGACAAAATAATTTCTGGGTGACCTTCGGGGTAAGGGTCCTTCTTGTTTACGGCGGGATAAAGCGAAATTATATCGATGTGAAATATTTTTTCACCAGGTTTCACTTTATACTTTAAAATTGACGCATCGGTACGCCCACCAGTAAATGCATCCTGGGGTAGTAGTGGTTTTTTTAAATTTAAATTAGTAATAAAGTCGAATATTTTTGTATCTTCTTTTTTCATTTTTTCCCATTCACATGTCCAAATAGAGACCACGTGCCAGCCACATTTTTCCAAAAAAGTTTTTTTTCGTTCCGTTTCTTCCAGTGCCATACTCATGGTTATGTGACGGTACGGTACACGGTCGTTTGGGTTGGTACATACGCTGTGCCCATGGAAAATGCAGCCGTTGACTTCATACAGCGTATGCGTAGTTTCATCCACCCCATCAACAAAATAATTACCAATTTTTATTTCTTTGCCAACGCGCCCGTGATTAATTCTGTTATTAGTTTCAAAATGATTCATATATTCAAAGTATTCTGTAGCCTGTATACTCGTCGGGCGGTTGGCGCCCAGGTAACCATGCGCAGAGATGACGCCGATGCTGTTTGGTTTCATCAAGTACGTACTGTAAAACCGACGACAAGCGGAAGCAATAGTAATATCTTCAAATAAATCACACTTGGTTAATTTGATAAAATTTTCGCGCAACTTGAGTGCACTCAGCCGAAGCGTGGTGACATCGTTAGAACAATAAGAAGTTATTTCGTATCTAAGGTTATAAAAATTATTTTTTTCCATTTTATCTACTTCATACCACTTTGCGAATTCTGTCCGTTTCAGCTGGGGCCATTTTTCAATCATGTACATGTTCAAATCTGGGTACGGTATGACACGGTCCCAGTTGTCGGGCACATTCGCCCGATGAGGGAAATCACCTTTCGCAACGATTTTTGGATCAAGTCCAACCGCTCGCGGCAGATTAGCCAGTGAGGACGCAACATAATTCATGGTGTCGCGAAATCGAATCTTTAATGCGTCGTACCGCAAATCGATAATTTTCGTTCCCCGTTTAATTGTTTTTATTTTATAATTATTGTCGATCATATACTGTAGTATAAACTGCAAATCATAAAATCTGCCATTGTGGCTTATGAATGTATAACCTTCGTACTCCTCGCGAAAAAAGAATTTGCAAAAATGTTTCGTAACGTCGTAATCTGGTTTCATAGGGCTACCGTCCGGCGGGAATCTGAATTCCGTTCCGTCACTCAGCTGAGCAATGACTAAGTTTGGAATATGTGTAGAAGTTACTGGATCTTTGTATGCTTCGTAATCAAAAAATACATACTTTGGATTATCGTTGACTATTCGCGGCTGGGTAACCAGCATGTAACACTTGTGTTGGTGCTCGATAACAAAATCCTTACACGTTTGACAATAAAATTTTCCACATTCGTGTTTTTTTTCACCGGTTTTCTTCGTTAGATTTATAAAACGGTTACATTTTGCACACACAAATATTTCGTCGCAGTAACTTGTTCCATTGTTTTTCACTTCGTTATGCGTATTGAAACACCCCTCATTTCTGAATACCCGCAGACACTTTTCACATTTAATTTTTTTAATTTCGATGCAGTCTGTTAGATACCGGTAACACAAGTGACACTTGCCTCCACATCGGTGCTGGCTTTTAATATGATATGGTTTCTCGCAGCTCCTACAGTAATAAGAACTGCGATAGAAGCCCGTGTCGGAAGTTATCAAATCGAAATGTTTTCTGTTATAATACAGCCAAATTTCGGGTAAGTTGCCTTTTTCAGGGCACCGACGCATCACAACGTTACCCTGTTGCTCGTCCACCACCACGAGTTGATACTCGGTAAAAACTTTGGCTTGAAAAATATCCAAGTCGTCCATATAACTAAACACCCGACCAACAGTGAAGCCAGCCGCGGTAACCGTATCCGTAGCAAATGTCTCTAGTTTTTTAGTGTTCCTATTATCTGTCAAGTTTTTCCATGTACGGTAGTCTTGCTGACCCTGTTTAATACTATGAGTTAATCTGAAATGACCAAGGAACAGTGCCGCTGGCAGACATAAGTTTTTATCAACTTTTACTGCAACAATAGACCCAGCGAATCTCTTTCTTGACTCTGTGTCGTGGTGGAAGCGCCGCTTACCACTGCCACCGGCCGGCATGACTGATCGTGTTACGCGGATTGTGAATGTGTCGTCGATTTTGAATTTTTTTTGGGAATTAATAAGCAGTAGTTTATCGTACAAGTCTTGCACACTATAGTCTTTAAACTTTTTGCAATGTAGATACACGGGGTTATCCAAGTCTTGACAGGCTAACTCAATAAGGATCCTATCGTTTGGCTCAAATGTACCAGTGCAGATTTTCAAAAGTTGTTCAAATACTAAAGGAATGATGCGCAAGCTTGTTTCGTTGCTAAAGTTTGCAGGTAATTTACCGATATTTACTTCGTATAAGTGATGAGTAATGTTGAATTTCGTGTTAGTTATTGTGGACTTACCCAGCTTGACGAGCTTATCAAAGTCTAAAATGTCGAAAAGGTTTACAGGTCCTAGCGTACCACCGTACTGGTAGTTGTCGGCATCGAGATCATAATCAGTTATATGGTCAAAGTATTCATCATCACTGACACCGTCGAGTTGACTTGCGGTAAAATCTTCGAAAAACGAGTCGTCTAACCAATCCATTTTCGGAGTGAATGATTTGTAAACGCGAAAAGAAATAATGAGAGCAAATTATTTTTCGAGAATGAGGCACAAGTAAGTAGGTATACATGACAGCTGGTTAGCGCACAAGCCAGAGCAACCAAGGAGTAAACTTAAGCGCGGTTAAAAAGTTGCAGCAGGTAGGCATCCACGGCTCCCTTGGGGACACGGCTTTCGGACAGCCAGATGGCGTCGGGGAAGTCGCGAATCAATGCGAGCACCATTCGGCACCCGCAGTGACCGCTCTTCATCCCCTGGACCGACACGGCGTCCAGCGGCACGTCGAGGTTGCGTTCGATGTAGTCTCCAATTAACTCCATGGCGTAGCCCAGATCGGGCGGTTGCTCGATACTGGTCTCCCCATTGCAGAACTTGACGCGGAAGAAGAGGAAGCCCGCCACAAACTGATGACTAATAATTTTCTCAACTGGCTCGGCAATTATCTCGGACCCCTCGCTGCTCTCGTCGCTGCTGCTGCTGGGCTCATAGTCAGAGTCCATTGGGTCTTCTACCCAAGGGACTGAGTCCTGGCTGGTAATGGACTCTCCATCGTCGCTGTCCCTATAATTATCATTAATTAAATTTTCCATCAGTTGCACTAAGTGTTTTTTCATTTCAAAAGTATTTACGTTTCTCTGTCGCAGATGTGGCCTGCAGAGTTGATATACACAGGAGGAAAGACCT
>CASBQM010000849.1 GCA_949127645.1 Synechococcales cyanobacterium PMM_0036 | reverse complement strand
GGACGTACCGTTTGTCTGACAGAAATCACCGACTGGCTAGGCGGACAAATTTCTTCCCAGGGCACCTCGGCACTCGATGAAGCTAAGCGGCAGCGAGAGGAGCTATTTTACTCGCGGGGCTACAAGCAGCTCCGGCAGAGAATTGAGAAAAAGTACAGAAGGCTGAATCCGGGCGACTGCTGGGTTAGTGCGTCCTGTTTTTTGCCCAAAGATGCTCACGCCATTCTCTGGCAAGAGCTACAGGATGCCGCCAAAGTGGGTAAGGGAGAGCTGAAGTGGTTTCCCTCAACGATAATCAAAGATCTGCACCTGAGCGCCGACGGCAAGCAAATTGAGGGGGCGATCGCCATCCAGCATAATCCCGCTCCCGGTGCGCCGCCTCTGAATACTGAAACTTTGTCTGAAACGATCGAGGACACTTACCGCTCCGAAGATTCCGATCGCTTTACCAAAACTATCATCCGCTTTGTGCCTAAGCCTGAGCAAAGCTCGTCTGCTGCTCAATGGTTTATTATTGATGCTACCGAAACAGGCGAACTGATTGCCCTTGCTGATGTCCCCTACCGTCTGGGCATCGATCCGCTCTCTTACCTTGATCCTTCGTCTCCCAGCGCCACGGGCGATCCCTATTGTACTCAAGGCTTCACCTACACTTTTGCCATGGAGCGTACTCAAGAGCCTCAGCCTCAGACGACTCCATCGTTTTATTCGCAGTACGAACCTTACTACAGCTACGAGAAGGCGCGATCGAATAACGACTATTTTGACTATGTATTTACCTATCGGCGAATTCTAAGTCCTAAGCCGCGATCGCCACAAAAAGCCTTTGGGGTGTCGCAGTCAAAACCGGGCGACATCTCTATGCAAAACTGGACTTGGGGCAACGACTACCGCCCCGGCACGGCTGCTGATAACTTAATTTACACCCGCGAACAGTTAGAGCAGCGCGGCGAACTAGTACCCGGCGGATGGATGGGAGGGCTGCGAACTGAAACCCTACGCAAGGGCGAAGAAAATGCTTTCGGTTTCTATCACTGGCTGGTAGCAGGCACCACTGATTCGCAGCTTGGGGAAGGCGTAAAGCAACCCGCGCCCAATCATCGCTTCCTCTCTGGCTTTGAAGCGCCCATGGGGACGGCTCACGGTCTGTCAAAGTATCCCTATATGCGTGAAGGGCGACGGATTATTGGGCGACCTGCCTTTGGCTACGATGAGGGTTTTGGCATTTCAGAAATTGATATTTCTAAAGTCGATTACCTTGATCCTTACTATCAGACTGCTCTGCCCGATCGGATGTATCGCGCCCTTTGGACGGCTCTCTCAGCACGTCCGGCAGAAGTAGCAATCAAAAATACGCCTTCTGAGCAGATTATGCGACGCACTCGCTCCAGAATCTATCCTGATTCAGTAGGTATCTCGCAATATGCGATCGACTTTCATCCCTGCATGACGCTTTCTCCTCCAGAAGCTCCTGGCAATACAGAAAGAGAAGGCATACGGCGCGCTCATGGCCCGGCTTATCCAGCGCAGATTCCCTTACGCGCCATGATTCCGCAAAAAATTGACAATTTGCTGGTTACAGGCAAAAGTATTGCGACCAGTTTTGTGGCAGCAGCAGCTTATCGGGTGCATTCTTTCGAGTGGTCGGCAGGTGCAGCGGCAGGCACAGCGGCAGCCTTTGCGCTGACTGAAAATGTCTTTCCTTACGAGCTGGTCGATCAGCTTCCTAACCCAGAGCCATTACTGCAAAAATTACAGGCTCAGCTAATTGCCCAAGAGAACCCGATCGAATTTCCTGATACGTCAATTTTTAATCTGGATTGGGATAGCTGGTAGTCAGGTTTAGCGCGTGCTACCCGATCGCCACTCACTGAGTTGTCACTCACCCGATCGCCCATATGCCAGATCTCCCATAACATAGGTAGCGCTTACGGTGCGATCGTCTCCCAAGATAATCATGGCAAAAAGTTGTTCAGATAGCTCTTCCAAAGTAGAGGGAATTGCGATCGAATTTCGGAATGCCATCAGCGGCGTGGCGCGTGGGTCTAGCACGACAAAATCTGCTTCATTACCGATGTTAAAACTACCGATTTTGTCTTCTAAGGACAGCGATTTAGCGGCTCCTAAAGTGGCAAGAAATAGGGCTTTGAAGGCGGACAATCTTTGTCCCCTGAGCTGTGCCACCTGGTAGGCGGAGCTAGCAGTTTGCAGCATTGAGAAGCTGGTACCTGCTCCCACATCAGTTGCTAGCCCAACTTTGATCGGCGTTTCAGCAGACTTCGCTTTATCGACATTAAATAAACCGCTACCCAAAAACAGATTGGACGTGGGGCAAAAAGCGATCGCCGATCCGGCTCTCGACAATCGCTCAAATTCTGAGTCGGTAAGCTGTATCCCATGAGCAAAAATAGATCGCTGACCGACTAACCCATACTGTTCGTAAATATTCAAATAATCGGTGCATGCTGGGTATAGTTGCGTCGCTAGCTCAACTTCTTTAACGTTCTCTGATAAATGCGTATGTAGATATACGTCAGGATACTCTTGAAGCAATTCACCGGCGATCGCCAGTTGCTCAGGTGTAGATGTGATGGCAAATCGCGGCGTGACAGCATAGGCAAGGCGACCTTTCCCATGCCACTTCTCAATCAGATTTTTTGTGTCTTGATAAGAAGTTTGAGCTGTATCTCTCAGGAAGTCTGGAGCATTCCGATCCATCATCACTTTTCCGGCAATAATACGGAGATTTCGGCGGATAGCTTCCTCAAAACAAGACTCTACTGAATCTGGATGAACTGTGGCTAAAATGAGTGCTGTCGTAGTTCCATTTCTCAGTAACTCATCAAAGAATAGCTTCGTAACTTTATCAGCATAGTCTTTATCCCCAAACTTCCTCTCAGTCGGAAACGTATATTTCTCCAGCCATTCCAATAACTGTTCCCCATAGGCTCCAATCATTTCCATCTGTGGCAAATGAATATGGATATCAATCAATCCGGGAATAATGAGGCGATCGCGGTAGGTCGTTGTGGGCAGGTCTGAATATTGAGCTTTCAGCTTGTCATAAGTCCCAAAATCCCTAATAATGCCGTTTTCTACAATCAATAAACCGTCAGCAAGATAGCGAACGCTCTCAGATTCCGCAACATAGAACGGATCATCTGTAAAGTCTAGGAACGCGGCACGAAATGCTTTGAGGGACAGATTAGAGGCAAGAGTAGACATAGGGCTAAGTGAGTCTTACGGCACTTAAATCCTAGCGAATCATCCACATGATTTAACCATGCTGCTGGCTCAAGGTGAGTCAAGCAATTCTAGAAAACGCAGTAAGCTATCTGGTAAAAACTACGTCTAAGAAATATGTCTGGCAAACTTACCACTCATGTACTTGACACTTCACGAGGATGTCCTGGGTCTGGAATTGCGATCGCTCTGGCTTCAGTTGCTCCATCGGGCGAAAAAACCCTGCTGAAAACGGTGTACACCAATGTGGATGGTCGCACTGATGCCCCACTGTTATCTGGAAACGAGCTGAAGGTAGGAGTTTATGAACTGACCTTCAGCGTAGGAGAATACTTTGCCAGACAGTTGGTTGTCAGACAAGGGACTACACAGGCTGAGGGCTTGCCTGAGCCGCCATTTCTCGATCGTGTGCCCCTACAATTTGGCATTGCTGATGTTACGGCTCATTATCATGTCGCGCTTCTGGTATCTCCCTGGTCGTACAGCACCTATCGCGGTAGCTAAAAGAGGTAAATGTTAAGGAGTGTAACGATATTGCCGTCATAGCGTCTTGCTGTCTTGACAGCTTCCTGGCAAAGGCACTATTCTCTAATTCATACCCGGGTATTCACCATGTAGTCGTTATGCAAGACAAGCAAAAAGTCACTCTCTATCTCACGCCAGACCTGCACCGCAAACTAAAAATTCGCTCAGCAGTAGAGCTGGAACCCATGTCTACGATCGCCGAACGTGCGATCGAGTTTTATCTGACTCACTCAGACGTGGTAGATGAGATCGAAGCGTTCTACGGACAGTCTCATCGGATTTATAGCTGTCCTGAGTGCGTGAGTCCTTTAGTACTGCGTGATGGCGAGATGGTTGCTCTGCGGGAGCAGTCAGGGCTTCTGCCAAACGTTGATTCGTCGCTGGTAGATGTTCATGATCATGCTGACATCGGTCGGCAAGGCGAGGAAGAGTTGGTTCCCTGCTAAATGCCGTTTAGCAAGGATAGGTTGTTCAGGGTGTTGAGTGACACGTCTCGCAGTTTAGCTACGCAGCGTCTGCACCGTCTCTAGGTAGGTCTGTCATGAAAGAAGAGCTTAGTGTTCTAGTTCAGGCTCAATATCCTTTGATATATCTCGTCACATCCGAGGAGGAGCGAGCTGAGCAGACGATTGCAGCCATTGCTCAGATGAAGCCTACAAGGAAGGTTTTTATCTGGACAGTTACTCACGGAATTGTCGAGTACGGGCAGCCACGAAATGTCACGCAGCACAACACAGTTTCGCCAGAAGCGGCTGTGGAGTGGGTAATTCGACAGCGTGAGCCGGGGCTTTTCGTCTTCAAAGATATGCACCCTTTTATCGACTCACCTGCCGTTACTCGGTGGTTGCGGGATGCAATCGCTAGCTTCAAAGAGACTAACAAAACGATCATTCTTATGTCTCCCGTTCAGAGCATTCCTATTGAACTGGAGAAAGAAGTCGCTGTCTTAGACTATCCTCTTCCGGATCTGCCTGAGCTGAATCAGGTATTGACCCAGCAGCTTGAGCAGACTCGCAACCGACGACCCACGACTGAGACCCGCGAAAAGCTTTTGAAAGCGGCTCTAGGTCTTACGAAAGACGAGGCTGAGAAAGTCTATCGCAAGGCACAGGTCACAACTGGGCGTTTGACGGAAGCTGAGGTAGACATCGTTCTTTCCGAGAAGAAGCAGCTCATCCGACGCAATGGCATTCTTGAATACATTGAGGAAGATGAGACGCTAGATGCCGTAGGCGGGTTGGAGGAGTTGAAGCACTGGTTAAGGCAGCGATCGAATGCCTTTACCGAGCGGGCAAGGGAGTATGGGCTGCCCCAGCCTAAAGGGATGCTAATCCTGGGTGTACCTGGGTGCGGTAAATCCCTGATTGCGAAGACCACCTCTCGTTTGTGGGGATTGCCTCTTCTCAGGTTAGATATGGGCAGAGTCTATGATGGCTCTATGGTGGGGCGATCGGAAGCTAATCTCCGGAATGCGCTAAAAACGGCTGAATCCATTTCTCCAGTGATTTTATTCATTGATGAAATTGATAAGGCGTTTGCGGGCAGCACAGGCTCGGCAGATTCCGATGGTGGTACTTCTAGCCGTATCTTCGGTTCCTTCTTGACTTGGATGCAGGAAAAGTCATCGCCTGTTTTTGTGATGGCGACTGCTAACCGCGTTGAGCGTTTGCCGGGTGAGTTTCTCAGAAAGGGTCGTTTCGACGAGATTTTCTTCGTCGATCTGCCTACGCCAGACGAGCGCAAAGAGATCTTCAGAATTCACATCTCTAAGC
>CASBQM010000848.1 GCA_949127645.1 Synechococcales cyanobacterium PMM_0036 | reverse complement strand
CTCAACAATGCTCCATCAAAAAGCATGGGCGTAAAGCCAAGAGTACGTTTCGAGATGGCTTGGATTATCTTCGCAGAATACTATTGAACCCAGAACTGTTTATCGATGAGTTCTTGCACATTCTGAAACTTTTGTCCTGTACTTAGGTAGAAGTCAGATATAATTCGATCGCTCTAAATATCGCCTCAATCCCTGGTTGACTGACAAATATTGCCCCTTCATCTTCCAACCTCCCACGCGGGGAGAAGGGGAGCCAGAAAGTTTCTTGGGCTTTAAGTCCCTCTCTTGCTCTGGGATGGGGTTGGGGAAAGGGTGGTTTGAGTTTTGTCAGTCAACCTGATCTGAGTACAATCCTCATGCTTTGCATTGACAACAGCAATGACTTGCCCTTGCAACAAAACGAATGTGACAACTTGTAATGCTGATACAAGTGATTTTCATTCTTATGCCTGATTACTCTTTTATTTAGAGTTGTATAAATTTAATTCAAGAATATAGTTAAAACCGATGCTTAAAAAATACTCTACGTTAAAAACATCTGGAACGGCGATTGTTTTATATCTCCTCTTCTTTGTCTCAGGATTCACCGCCCTGCTTTATCAGGTCGTATGGCAGCGAATGCTTGGATTATTCTCAGGTTCTGATGTTCGATCGATCACGATTGTAGTCGCATCGTATTTGCTGGGTTTAGGTTTGGGCAGCTTGACAGGGGGGTGGTTAAGCGATCGCCTCACTCGACAAAGTGCCGTAAAAGCCTACGGGTTCTGTAATCTTGGGATTGCAGTCTTTGCAATTTTTAGCCGTTTTCTATTTTACGATTTGTTGTTCCGCCAGTTTGGCGCTCTAGCAGAATCTATGACCTGGACAATGCTGATTGTGTTCATCAGCTTGATTATTCCAACTCTGTTGATGGGTCTATCGCTACCCCTGTTGTCTAAAGCAATCAGCAGTAGTGCCGATCAGGCTGCTCCTCAAATTGGTCTGCTTTATGGCGTAAACACACTGGGATCAGGACTCGGAACGCTGCTTGGCGGCTGGTACATTATTGGTATTTTAGGGTACGAATGGACTGTTTATTTGGGTGCTGCTCTGAGTGTTCTAGTGGGATTTATTGCCCTTAGAGTTTCTCCCCAATTTGATGGCAATGGATGGAATAATCTGACTCAAGCCTCCGGTTTAGCATTGCCCCATCAGATCGTAACCCGACCTGTTCTAGAATGGTGTCTGCTGGTATTCTTGTCTGGATTTGCCGCAGTTTCCCTAGAAATTATCTGGTTCCGTGTTTTGGATACGGTGTTGCAATCGATCGCCTATACTTACGCTCATTTATTGGCGTTTATTTTGGTGAGCAATGCCCTAGGTAGCCTTATTGGCGCGAGATTTGTCCAGTCCATCCGTAATCCTCGGCAGGTGTTTCTCTGGATTCAAGCAACAGTTGCAGCCTACTCGTTAATTGCTATCTGGCTGCTGAGTCTTTATTGGCAATTTCACCCAACCGATCTGCGTTTGGACATTGGATATCTTGATCCCAAAGACATCACCTCAGCAGTTTTGTTCAAATACGTGATTTTACCCTTGGTGATGATGGTGCCGCCTAACTTACTGCTCGGCTTTTATTTTCCCCTTGTGCAGCAAGCCGTTCAAACGGACGATCGCCAGATTGGGCAGCGCGTGGGGCTGATTCAGATTGCCAATATCCTCGGCAATACAGCAGGTAGCCTTCTCACCGGATTAGTGTTTCTAGACAAATTGGGGACGGCAGATTCGCTGCGATTGCTGGCACTGCTGGGCTTGGGGTTTGTCTTGTGCGATCGTTCAAATTGGAGTCAAGCAAAGATTTCAGGTGGGCTGGCAGTTGTCTTAGCGGCGATCGTCGTCGCTTTCCCCAACAACACTCGCCTCTGGTCAGCCCTGCATGGAATTCAACCGCAGCAGTACTTCATTGCTGCCGAAGATTCAACGGGTGTGGCGGCAGTGACGGAGGCGAATCATCACGGCACGCTATTGGCAAGTGGACAGGCGCAAGCCAACTTTCCTTATCTTCATGTCCATGCGCTCTTGGGCAGTCTCCCTGCGTTGATTCATCCTCATCCAGATCAGGTGATGATTATTGGTTTAGGGTCGGGCGGAACGGCTCACACGATCGGCGTGAATCCCCTGACACGATCCGTGCAGGTGATTGAGCTACTGGGCGCTGAGTTAAATGTCTTGCGAGAGTATGCAAAAACGTCGGTAGGTCAGCCGCTGAGATTCTTGTTTCAAGATCCCCGCTATCAGTTCATTGTGGGGGATGGACGCAGGGAACTCACCCGTTCTCAAAGTCAATTTGATATTATTGAGACGGATGCGATTTATCCTTGGCGATCGCGGGCAGGAATGCTTTATTCACAAGAATTTTTTCAGGAAGTCCAGTCTCACCTGGCACCGGGCGGTATCTTTGTCGAGTGGAATGTGGGTTCAGGCGTGGAGCAAACCTTTCGCAATGTGTTTCCCTACGTCACTCAGTTGAGCATGAGCGGTGGGCTATATGTGCTGATGGGGAGCGATCGACCAGTTAATTTCAATCAACAAGATTTATTGAATCAGCTAAATTCTCCGGCAATATTGGGTTTTCTAGGTAAAGCTGGAGTTGATGTCTCAGCCATTCGTCAGGATGTGACAACCGCAGGTGTGCAGACGTATTCTCATGCTGTGGACGGTCAGCCTGAACCTGTCAACACAGACCTATTTCCCCGATCGGAATATTACCTGAATCAATCTTCTCATTCGTAGCCATGAGTACCCGCAGAATTTGCTTCATTGCTGCTTTCCTAGCCCTTATCTTTGTGAACTATCCGGCTACAGCGTCTATACAAACCCATCGGCTGACACCGCCTGAAATTCGGGCGGTGATCCAGCAGGCTAGAGAGGCTTGGGTCAGCGGGGATGCAGTTGCTTTTGCTGCCCTGTTCACAGCCGATGGCGAACTGATTGTGCCAGGACAACGCTGGCAGGGGCAAAGGGCGATCGAAATAGAAACCGCCAATTTTGTAGAACAATTTTCGGTGGCGATCGAGATTCAGAAGGTTCTAGTTGAGGGCAACCAGGCAGCCGTGGCGTGGGATTGGCAAGAAACTCCCAAAGCAGGCGGTCAAACTCGTCAAACCCAGGATGCAATCTGGATTGAGTTTGAGGCAGGGCATATCCGTCGTTGGCGTGAATATATCGACGCTGAAACACCAGAAATTCGGTAACGAAAAGATGTTGCCCTGAATAAGCATTTTTGAGAAGGCTTGACCACAGCCCTCTTTAATCACTCCTTGCCAAACAGCCGATCAATCCCTCGCCACTCTACCTCGCCACTCCAGATGAGTCTCCAGTTGAGTCGCCCCCCTCAGCTTAACGGCACTTATCTCTATCTGATCTTTGCCAGCAGTCGGGTCGGACTCTGGTGGTCAGCCTGCATGACGTTGGTTTTGCTCAAAGCCATTGCGATCGCATCATTGGTTTACGGCAAGGCGCAATCATATTCGATTGTCCTAGCGAACAGGTCTCTGGCGATGTATTGGCAGGCCTCTACGGCAATGGGGATGAAAGATAGCTTGCCCCCTATGGCAATCCTAAATCAGTTGTGAGAAACAGCCATAGGTGAAGAGCTTTGGAAAATCAAAGATCTGACGATGAGTGGCAAACTCAAATAAAAACTTAACCGCATCAAAAGTTCATTGGCTAATAAATCCTGAACTCACCCCTAAAATCACTTGAATCTCACGATGTTTAGACCCTTGTAGATTCGCACGACGACAGCTTGCTTCAATTCCCGCAGGTCGGGGTTGAACTCAATCAACTCATTCAGATCTTCTAGCATCAGGCTTTGTTCCAATCTGGACTCTTCCTTCTTCTAGATTCTCACAACTCACTTGGGATTGCTATATGCTAACTATGGCTTCTACTTTTAAGCAATTGTCCACTTTTTAAGAGATGTCTTTTGACGATTTCATAGGATTGCTTATAAATTTGAAAATCAGTCGGCTTTTCTGTTTCTGGAACACTTCTAAGAATATAGTGGCAAGCATGAAATACAGCATTTAGTCCGGCGATCGCATCCTCTGGAGGAATTTTTCGGGTCACCCAACCTTTGTCAAGTTTGACAGAATAATTTAGCGCATTAAGGTCTGCCAAACTCTCTAGCTTATTCTCATGAACAAGACGTGCTAGCTTACCCACATCAGTACTAATAATGGGAGCTATCTTACTTGCCGTTTCTTCACTCGGGCTATGCCGTCGAAGGCAAATCCAGCCTAGCCCCGCGTGTGAGACCCCAATTCGTTTGGCAAGCTGGCTCAT
>CASBQM010000847.1 GCA_949127645.1 Synechococcales cyanobacterium PMM_0036 | reverse complement strand
CGTTCAGCGTCACCTGAATCTCGCTGGGGTGATGGGCATAATCGTCGATAAACAGGATTTGGTTGTATTCGCCCCGGCACTCAAACCGTCGCCTTGCACCTTCAAAGGTAGTGAGAATCGGAGCAATTTGGGCAAACTCTAGACCGAGATGCCGCCCGACCGCGATCGCTGCCAAAGCATTGCTAAGGTTGTGATTGCCCAACAGCCCCAGGTGCAGCTTTCCTAGCAGAGTACCGCGCTCCCAGACTTGGGCGATCGTGCCATCTGACTTGTAAACAATGTTGTCAACCGTGTAGTCTGCGATCGCGTTGGGCTGGATGCTGTAAGTGATGTGGGGCTGCAAAGATGAATTTAGCGTCGGGCTATCAATGCAGCCGATCAGCGTTTGGCACTGTTGTGCAAAGGTTTGGAAGGTGGCAATCACCTCTTCTAGGGTGGCGTAGTGATCGGGATGATCTAGCTCAATGTTGGTGACTACGCCAATTTTTGCCGCCAGCTTTACCAGAGACCCGTCTGACTCATCTGCTTCGGCAACCAAATAGGGGCTTTGTCCAATCCGGGCGTTGCCTTCCCAGGCGTTGACTTCACCGCCAACAATGATGGTGGGATCGAGTCCGGCTTTCATCAGCAAGTAGCCAACCATGCTGCTGGTTGTGGTTTTGCCGTGGGTGCCAGCGATCGCAATTCCCTCATACTCTTGCATCAGCGCCGCCAATAAATCCGATCGGTGAAATATGGGGCAACCGAGGTTGAGAGCCGCTTGATATTCGGCATTCTCAGCGCTAATTGCAGTCGAACAAATGACCTGAGGAGTCGCTGCGCATGAAGCAGCAGACTCCTCACCTACGCGTTGCAAAGCCTCTAAATTAGCAGCATCCTGACTCCAAAAAATATGTGCCCCCTGCTTCTCTAGCCGCTGCGTAATATGGCTATGACTCAAATCTGAGCCAGAAACGGGTAGTTTACGCTGGGTCAAGACATACGCGAGAGCCGACATACCGATTCCACCGATACCGATGAAATGAAATGGTCTCCCGCTGAAATCAACAGAATTCAGCATTACAGCTCCTTACACACACCACACACCACACCAAATATCACGCGATATCATAGCAAGAATTGCTTTTTGCGCGATACGCTTTTTTCCTAGATTTCTCTAGATGAGCAGAATTATCGCTTGACTCAGAAGATTTGACGCAACCAGGGTCTAGAATTTAAAAGAGATTTTTAAGCATTCTTGAAAGTAAAAAGTAGCTTTGGAAACAAAAAGCGAATTGAGACACACCTAGATAGCTTCACGAGCTGTCCGAAATATTCCTGAAAGGGACAAACAAATTTTTACGACAGACCCATAATAAATCTATAAGCTAACAACTCTATAAGCTAATAACTCTATAAGTTAGTAACTTCGCCAGCCAATAGCTCTGTACTCATAACGCTGTACTCCGTATCACCTGCATTCTGTACCAATTTAAATGAATCTGTATAACCCCTAACTTTCTAAGGCTGCCACTATTTTTTAAGAAGTTTGCGGCCTAAACATTTCTTCTGGAGAATTTGATTAATCTGCATCTTGAAACAATATTGGGATTATGCCAACAAAAGCAGTTTTAGGAGGCACATTCAACCCAATTCATCTAGGGCACTTGCTAATAGCAGAGACGGCTCTAAATCAGCTAGCGCTTGAGCAGGTGATCTGGGTGCCGACGTATCGTCCGCTCTATAAGTCCTCTGGTGAGTTAGTGGACTTCAATCATCGATTAGAAATGGTGAAATTGGCGATCGCACCCCATCCTAGCTTCGTAGTTTCTACTGTAGAGCGAAACCAACCGCACTCCGCCTACGCTGTTGACACATTTAGCGCTTTGCAGAGCCTCTATGCTGCCAGCCAGTGGTATTGGATTATTGGGCTAGATGCTTTTTTGACGTTGCCCCACTGGTATCGACGGCAAGAGCTTTTGCCCCACTGCATTTGGCTCGTTGCTCCTCGCCTAGACGCTTCTTGGGACACCTCTCCAAAAGAAGATCGGGTAAAAATACAGGCGTTTTGTGAGCAAGTTGCCCAAAAAATGGCGGCAGAAGCGATCGCGCTAAACTGGCAAATTCTCGATATGCCCCGTGTCGGCCTCTCATCTCGGCTCATCCGGCAATATTGCCACCATGGGCGATCGATCCGCTACCTTGTGCCAGATATCGTCAGAGACTATATCCTCCAACAAAATCTTTATAAAACTTAGATTCCTCAAATTTGTGCCGTTCTTCGCCCTTCTGCCATTGCGATCGCCTTACAGCAAATGCTGATCTAGCCTCAGATGCCTAAAGTCGAAAAAAATAAGCAAAAATACTTATTAGCTGAAATCCCCGCCCAATCAGAATTAGGGCTGCTTAATCTCCCCTGCTTACCTTAAAACGGCGATCCCTAACTCTTGAGACGCAAACTCCTAAACGTGTATGATTTGAGGCATTACTTAACGATCTTTTCATTTTTAGAAAGAGGGCAAGAAGTGGTGACTAGAGTAGCAATCAATGGTTTTGGGCGGATCGGGCGCAATTTTCTGCGGTGCTGGCTAGGTCGGCAGAACAGCCAAATTGAAGTAGTAGCAATCAACGATACTTCTGATCCAAGAACCAATGCTCACCTTTTAAGATACGACTCCATGCTGGGCAAGCTTGATGCTGACATCAAAGCCGATGACAACACCATCACTGCCAATGGACACACCATTAAATGTACGTCCGATCGCAACCCCCTAAACTTGCCTTGGGGCGCTTGGGATGTGGATTTGATTATTGAATCTACGGGCGTATTCATTACCAAAGAAGGCGCTTCTAAGCACCTAGAAGCAGGCGCAAAGAAAGTGCTGATCACGGCTCCGGGCAAAGGAGAAGACGGTACCTTCGTCATGGGAGTCAACCACCATGACTACGATCACCACAAGCACAACATTATTAGCAACGCAAGCTGTACGACCAACTGTCTGGCTCCGGTCGCCAAAGTCTTGCATGAAAGCTTTGGCATCATCAAAGGTACGATGACCACCACCCACAGCTACACGGGTGATCAGCGCCTACTAGATTCCAGCCACAGAGACGTGCGTCGTGCCCGTGCTGCTGCCCTTAACATTGTGCCCACCACAACGGGAGCCGCAAAAGCCGTGGCTCTAGTGTTGCCCGAACTCAAGGGCAAACTCAACGGCATTGCGTTACGGGTACCTACGCCCAACGTGTCGATCGTTGACTTGGTAGTTCAGGTAGAAAGACCAACGATCGTCGAACAGGTGAATGAAGCGCTAAAAGCTGCCGCTGAAGGACCCTTGAAGGGCATTTTGGGCTACAGCGAACTGGAGCTTGTCTCCTCCGACTATAGGGGAACAGACGAGTCGTCCATCATCGACTCTTTCCTGACGATGGTGATGGGTGGCGATATGGTGAAGGTGATTGCCTGGTATGACAATGAGTGGGGCTATAGCCAGCGGGTCGTTGATCTCGCTGAGCTTGTGGCTCAACGCTGGGTCTAAGCTGAATTTTAGCTAAGTTTATCAGACGGGGTGAATCAACACAAAGCGCTGACCAGTGGTCAGCGCTTTGTGTTGATTTAGATGAAGACAGGCTAAGCGGAAGTAGGCTCTTCTCCCATTTGAGGGGCTTCAAACTTGTAGCCTACCCCCCGCACCGTTTGAATCAGCGCAGGCTGTGAGGTGTCGATCTCAATTTTCTTCCGAATTTGCCCAATGTGAACATCCACAACCCGCTGGTCGCCCACATATTCGTAGTCCCACACCTTTTGAATTAGCTCAGCCCGTCGCCACACTCGCCCCGGATGGCTAGCTAGAAAGTGCAGCAAATCAAACTCTAGAGCCGTGAGCGGCACAATCTCAGCGTTTAGCGTCACTTCACGCCGCACGGGGTCGATCATCAGCCCATTGAAGGTAAGGCACTGCTGCTCTGCGGTAGTGACAGGACGCTGACGCTTTAAGATTGCCCCCACCCGCACCTCTAGCTCTCCTAAGCTAAAAGGCTTCGTCAGGTAGTCATCTGCACCCAGCGCAAAGCCCCGAATTTTATCGGCTTCATCGCTGCGGCTGGTCAACATCAGCACAAAGACTCCCGTTCGGCTTTGCATCTCCTGGCAAAGGCTATAGCCTGTCGCATCGGGCAAATTGACATCTAAAATTACTAGATCTGGATTGAACTGCTCAAACATTGCTAGAGCGCTTTTGCCATCTTCGGCAGATTCTAGCTGATAGCTCTGCTTAGAAAGAAAGCGATGAATGAGAGTTCGGATCGCAGGATCATCATCAACTACAAGAATCTTGGCTGGAGCCATGGCCATAACCTTAGCGCTATCAAGTGAAAGTGAGCAGTAAGAAAATCTTAATGGGTAAATCTTTAAAAGTAGATGAAAAAACGAATGCGATCGCCCCACTTCCTCGTGAATAGGGTCACAATCAATATATACTCTGCACACTGTGGGATTACAGAAACCATTATTAGCTCAAATTATTGACTTAATCTAAATTATCGGTTGAAAGTAGAGAGATTCGCAAAACTACGGGTTTAGCTTAGCATTTGTGAATTCAGCATTGTGAGTTTAGCCTTGTAGGCATCATTAGCCTTGTAGGCATTAAGTTAAAGCTTGACTCACAACGATCGCCTTTAGGTCAATTGGCACTACCGCAGGTCAGCCTAGCATAAGACTATGAGGTTGCGAGGTGTTTTGATGCCAAACCTGATTTTTACGTTGATTCTGTTTGCGAAACGTGAGTAGATGGTTACACTATTGGCTAGCAGTGCTAACAAGCCTTATAGAGTGACAGTCAAGTGCGGGACAGTCAAGTAGGATGACAGCCAATGCCTCGAACCTGCTTTTCGAGGAGTTTCCCTGAATGTCGTTACGCCAATCATAATCGAATTATGTTGAGGGAGTCTTCCAGAGGTTGTATATGAGCGATAAAAGTTCTTACGAGCGGCTGGGTTTAACTGAAGATGCGTCATTTGATGAGATTCAGGAGGCAAAAAGTCGCCTGATTGAAGAGGTGGGGAGCGAT
>CASBQM010000846.1 GCA_949127645.1 Synechococcales cyanobacterium PMM_0036 | reverse complement strand
GCTTAAGTCTTTGTCGTACACTGGATTACGACCGTGGCATTGCCCGCGGGCTCCAATTCTTGGGTGCCCTGGCGTGGGATCAGGACAGGATCGCCGAAGCACGTGCTTATTATCGGGAGAGCCTCGACTTCTACCAAAGCGTCGGCGATCAGGTAAGTATCGCCACCGTATATTTGAATGTAGGCGATACCGAGCGATTGTTGGACGATCTGGTCGCAGCCCACACGCAATATGAAGCCTGCCTGGAACTCGCCCGCGCCTTGGGGCATGTTGGGTTGATTGGCGCGGCGCTGAAGAGCCTGGGCATGCTTGCGTTTAAACAACAAGACTATGACCAGGCCCGCCACTATGGCGAAGAGGCGCTGCGCATTTTTCGCGAACTGGGCGACAAATCCCACGTTGGTTTCGCGCTTTGCAATCTAGGCGATGTGGCGCGCAAGCGGGGCGAAAGCCACCAAGCTTTGGTCTATTATGGCCAGTATTTACAGATCATGCACGAGGTCGGTTATAAATGGCCGACTTTTTATGCCTTAGAGGACATCGCCGCGCTCTTAACCGAAGTGGATCAGCATCCAGCATGGGCGGTGCGTCTATTGGGCGCAGCCGACACCTTGCGCCAAGCAACAGGCATCGCGGTGGCCCCCAATCAACAGGTAGATCACGACCGCATTTTGGTCACTTTGCGCCAACAATTGGGGGACATAACCTTTGATCAATTGTGGGAAGAGGGGCGTGCGAAACCCCTTGCGCAAAGTGTGGCCGAAGCTACGCAGCTTTCGCTGACATAAATTGAAAGGTTTAACTCAGAATAAAAACGCCCTCGGAATCTTGAAGATTCCGAGGGCGTTTTTATTCTGATACTTTTGCCAAAAATCTGTGACGTTTTTGTGACGATCGTCTGTTATCTTGTTCATGCTTCGTACAAAGGGTGCGAACAACAAACAAAGAAAGCGACTTTTAACATGCAACATTTAACCATTGATCAATGGGTGGCACAGCCGTCGCAACAGGATAAAAACGACGTGATCGTGCGCCCGATCCAGCTTGGCGATGCGAACTTGATCTTCGAGATGCATCAGCGGCTCTCACCCGATAGCCTCTATTATCGCTATCTCCAATACCGCAGGCCAACGCTTGATGAGTTCGCCGCGGTCTGCCACCTAGATCCCGCCAAAGGCGCGGGTTTTGTGGCGACCACCCAACGTAACGGCGAAATCGTCGTGGGGATTGCCTATTATGTACGTGAGGCGCACGCCCAACAGCCAACCGCCGAACCTGGTATCCTGGTCGAAGATAGCTTCCAGGGTCAAGGGATTGGGCGCAGCCTGTGGCAACGCATGCAACAACATGCCCTGGTCAACCGGATCCAGCGGCGGCGCGTGCTCTGCCATCCCAATAACCAACGCGTGGTGCGCCTGGTGCAGGGTGGCTGCTTGCCCTATCAGGCCAAAGCAAGCAGCGGATTGAGCGAATATTTGGTTACGCTTGGCGAGCGCCCCCAGCCACGCCCCTTGCGATGGAGTCTAGCTGAGTTCGATTTCTCAATTTCTTATTAATTCAAAAGTGAAGCAACAAAAAGGAAAACGTATGTCAACCCTAAAATCCACTCGAGCACGTGCCTGGGCAAGTTTGATGCTTTTATGGCACCTGGTCGCCATCCTCTTGCCAGCCGATGTGGTTTCCGCAGAGGAGCAGGCCAATGGCTGCGGCAACACAAACATCCGCGCTGTGCACCTAGCATACCAGCCAGCATCGGCGGATGAGCAAGTCGTGATCCCGAAAGAGCTAGTCGATCGCGCAGCCTATGCGGCGAACTGGCGCTTTGCCTATAAGGACGCTGAATACATCAAATTGCTCATCCATGATGAACTCATGGCGAAGGCTGCAACTCATTCGGTTGTCAACGATGAAAAACTTGTCCAAGTCATGGACGACTTCAAATTCAACTATGAAGAAGCGATTGCCAAGCAATATCACAATCCGAACGATCACACTTCAGACGAACTGCTCCATACGGCGTTGGATGTTGCCTTGAAGATGCCAGATTTACAGGGCGCAGTGCCGTTTGTGGTCGAGGAATTGCGGGGTTCGGATGGTGCGCGTACCAATATTGAGCCGTTGTATGGCCCGATTGCCGGGAGTGCGCAACGTTATGGGCTCGGTGAACGCCTGAAACAGAACCTCTCAGAAGTGCTCCAGAGGACATACGATTGCGCCAAAACCAATCCAGCCGTCAAAAAAGTCGTTGATAAACGCCACGCCGGAAAGACCAAAAGCAAAATTGACGACAGTGCCAAGGAGATCGCCACCAACAACCCCGAGAATCCCGTTCTGCAAGATATTCTCCAGCGCGTCGGTGAAAATGGCACACTCAGCCTCTCGCTCAACGAACTCAAAGCGATGAGCAAGACCGAGTTTGACAAGATCAACCACGCCATTGGTGACCTCCAGCAAACCCTGGTCGGGATCGACAAGCAGCAAAAAGACCTGCTACAGTACATGAGCAATCAAGAGGCGCGTGAGGTTGCGCGGGCCATCGCGGCGGCCAAGGCAGCCGAATATGAACTGACGATCAAAGCGCTCAATTCCTCGGTCTCGATCATCAGCACCCTGGCCGACTTTATCCGACCCGGGCTAGGCAAACAGATGTCCACGATTCTCGGTTCGGGTGTGGTCATTGTCGATTCGATGACGCGCTGGCTAGATGCTGTCGCTGGGCTAAACGGGCTGGACAAACTGACTTCGCTGAGCACCGTGGTGATGACGGGCAATGTGTTGGGTGCCGTCATGAATGTCGTCAGTTTGTTCGGTGACGCCGAGCCTACGCCGGACCAGATGATTCTGGAAGAGATTGGCAAGTTGCGCCAACAAGTTGATCGATTGCGCACCGAGATGCACGATCGTTTTGACCGTATTGATCAAGAGTTGAACACGATCTATGCCATCATGCAAGATCGCTTCAATTTGATCGACGTGCAACTAGGCGAGATCAATGGCAACATCCAAGAGGTGCAAAAGTCGCTCATCGCCCTCGACCTCAAGTTGAGCCGCATCGAACGCAACAACTTCGAGTTTCTGGATGCGCTCGGTCGTCGCCCGCTGCTCAACGCCATCAATGGCGGACTCGGTTATCAGGATCGCACCGGCCTGCCCATGCCCTTCCAACCGGATTTTATCGAATATGAGAATGTTCTCCAGACCTGGGGCACGATCCATGCCTTTGACGCGTTGGCGACCGGACCAACGCAACGCGACTACAGCGCCGGCGCGCTGTTGACTGAACTAAATGCTTACCCGCTTGATTCTAATCTCAACTATCTGAATGGCTGGCTGATCGCCAATGGCTACCCAGCCATCAGCAACAAACGCTTGCCCAGCCCGCGTGACTGGCTCTTTGCCACACGCGCCTATACACAGCTTGGTCAGGAGTGGCCGGCGCACATGAAACAGATCGACCCGCAACGCCACACCCAACTGAACGCGATCAGTGCCGACATGGAAGCGGCCATGCTCAACATCTCGACCCGGAATACGCTGACGGGGACACTTGGTAATACCCTACTTTTCACTAACGTGATCACCTACTATCAGGGCAAACTCAATCAATTGGATGGTCAGATTCAACAGGAGGAAGCCGCCTATGCGCAGGAGATTCGGAGTAAAAACGGGATCGATCGCCAAGAGCCGTTCAATCTCTATGGTGGCATCGATCAAGCCTTGACGTATACCCCCCCAGGGCTTAATGCGATCGACTATGATGCATCAGCATTAACGCTGACTGTACCCAGTAATCTGATGGTACACATCCCAAACTTCAACCGTTACAATCTGGCGGAATATCTTAAGATC
>CASBQM010000845.1 GCA_949127645.1 Synechococcales cyanobacterium PMM_0036 | reverse complement strand
GTCCGTCTACAGCTTCTAGACCTGTGCAAATATGATCCTGCAACTGCTGAAGAAATGCGCTAACTTGCTGCCGTGAATCAGAAGGAGGAGCGGAGGCGCTAGAAGAACCTGAAGTCGTGCCGGAAACTGGAGATTTCACCATAGCAATAGAGAGTTCAAATGACGCAAATTAACAAGGCAGTTGAAGGCTTCTTGAGGAAACAGATAGCGGGATAAAACTTACCTGATCTTGCAAGTTAAACCTTCCTGTTAATCTAGCCTATACCGATGTGGGGCACTCTAACGCGGCATCACATTAATGAATGTAACGGAAATAACTCTCTCGATCGCTTGGCAAACTACGCTGATTCATCCCAGAGCGATAAGCTGAAGGGATGCAGCATTAATGGGAAAATCTCAATGCTGTTTTGCTGCGAGACCGATAGAGGGAAATCGTCATGCTGGGTTTCTGGTTAAAAATTGTTCGACTGGTGCGGCGAAGCTGGAGGGAATTTTCGCCCCTGGTTGTGACTTATCAGGTCTTGAGTTCCGCCTCAGTGGACGATCTGTGGCAAAAAGTCGTCGATTTGGGAGATGTATCCTGGCATCCGTTGCTTGCCAAGACAGATGTGCCTCGCGGGCAAACTCCCAAGCCGGGATTGATCTATCAAGCCGTTAGCCGCCTGTTCCCTATGCCGATCCAAATTTTTGTGGAGCGGGTGCTGCCCCAAGAGCTATTGAGCGTCAGAATTTTTGCGCTGCCAGGGGTGGAGGAACGCGTCACCTACCGGGTTGTGTCTACGGTCTGCGGCACCTATGTTTCTTATTCGGTGACGCTGAAAGGCTGGCTGTCGCCGCTAGTCTGGTCAGTGATTCGCCCTTATGCGGCAAAGGTGGCTAGTGAGTTAGCCCAGACCGTAGAGCGAGAGTTGCTAACAAACACAACCTGTCGGCAAAAGTTTGCTAAGCCAGATGGCTTAGATTTTTTGGGGCTGGTCTTGCTGCTGGGTATAGGAGAGGCGATCGCTTCCCCCCTGCCTATCAACTTGCTCGGCTAATCTTCTCGGCTAATCTTCTCGGTTAACCCGCTCTGCCTGACGATAGAATGAGATGCTGAGTGAGCTATTTCCTGTTTTGGCTGTTTTTTGTATTTCAGGTGGCTCTGGCGATCGCTTCTATGGTGGAGAACACGGTGAAGAACGCAATGTCTGATGTGAATGCCAGCACTATTCTAGAAGTGCTGCGCCCGGTTCAAGATCCTGAGCTTCGCAAGAGCTTGGTTGAGCTAAATATGATTCGCAATGTCCGAGTAGAAGAGGGGAACGTCAGCTTTACGCTGGTGCTGACGACTCCTGCCTGTCCACTGCGGCAATTTATTGTAGAAGACTGCGAACGAGCCATCAAGGCTTTGCCAGGAATTCAGAGTGTCTCGGTAGAGGTGACTGCCGAAACGCCTCAGCAAAAGGCTTTGCCCGATCGCACAGGCATTTCTGGAGTCAAAAATATTCTGGCAGTTTCCAGCGGCAAGGGCGGCGTAGGCAAAAGCACCGTGGCGGTAAACGTTGCCGTGGCTCTGGCGCAGTTGGGCGCTAAAGTGGGTCTAATTGATGCTGATATTTATGGACCCAATGCACCGACGATGCTGGGCTTAGCTCACGCCAAAATTCAGGTGCAGCAAGACGAAACAGGCGAATTCATTGAACCTGCCTTCAACTATGGGGTGAAGCTAGTGTCGATGGGTTTTTTGATTGATCCCGATCAGCCCGTGATCTGGCGAGGTCCCATGCTCAATGGCATTATCCGCCAGTTTCTTTATCAGACGCGATGGGGCGATCTGGATTACCTGATTGTAGATATGCCGCCCGGTACGGGAGATGCCCAGCTTACCCTGGCACAAGCTGTGCCGATGGCGGGTGCCGTCATTGTCACGACTCCCCAAACCGTGGCGCTAATGGATGCCCGCCGGGGCTTGCGGATGTTCCAGCAGATGCAGGTGCAGGTGTTGGGCATTGTCGAAAACATGAGCTACTTTATTCCGCCGGATATGCCCGATCGCCAGTACGGTATTTTTGGGTCTGGCGGCGGCGAAAGAACCTCCAAAGAGCTGGGGCTGCCTTTACTAGGCTGTGTGCCGCTCGAAATGCCAGTGCGAGAAGGAGGCGATCGCGGTGTTCCGATCGTGATTGACCTACCGGATTCTGCCTCGGCTCAGGCTTTGAAGGCGATCGCTCAACAAATTGCCGCCCGTGTCTCGGTGGCTGCATTGACCTGATACGTCCGTCTCTTGGGGCACCTTTTCTCCATACAAACGGCACATTTCAACCCTGACCTATTTGCCAAACCCATGCTGCAAAAATCCCTGCTGAGCCGCATTAGTTGGAAATCTCTGATCCAGCCTTGGCAGGAGGTGGACTGGCTGCTGCTGTTGCTCACCATTGGGTTGACCCTGGTGGGTGGCGTGGCGATCCACAGCACGGTCATGCATACAGAGCTAGCGAATTACTGGTGGCAACATGGTCTGACGGGTGCAGTGGGGCTAGTAGCAACGTTGATGATTGCCCGCTGGCGCTATGAGAATCTGATGCAGTGGCGCTGGATTATTTACGGCGTGACCAACGTGGTTTTGCTGGTGATTATTTTTATTGGCACGACCGCCAACGGAGCGCAGAGTTGGGTGGGCGTTGGGGAATTCTTCATCCAGCCTTCCGAGTTTGCCAAAGTGGGCGTGATCATTGTCCTAGCTTCGGTGCTGCAAGAACAGGGGGCATCCAGCATCCCGATCGTGCTTAAAGCCTTATCTATTGCGGCATTGCCCTGGATACTGATTCTGCTGCAACCCGATTTGGGTACCTCCCTAGTGTTTGGGGCAATTTTGCTGGGAATGCTCTACTGGGCAAACGCTAAGCCGGGTTGGCTCTTGCTGATGGTTTCGCCGCTGGTGTCTGCTATCTGTTTTGGACTGTTTCTGCCGGGATGGCTAGTGTGGATTGGGGTAGTGGGGATGATCGCCTGGAGAACGCTGCCCTGGGCGTGGATTGGGACGTTTTTCTTTACGGTGATTAATCTGGTGGCAGGAGGGCTGGGCAATTTTGCCTGGGAACACGTGCTGAAGTCCTATCAGCGCGATCGCCTCACATTATTTCTTGACCCCGATAAAGATCCGCTCCGAGGCGGCTATCACCTAATCCAGTCGCGCATTGCCATTGGTGCCGGAGAGCTGACGGGGCGAGGGCTAAACCAGGGTACTCAAACGCAGCTTAATTTCATTCCAGAGCAGCACACTGACTTCATTTTTTCAGCGATCGGCGAGGAAATGGGATTTGTCGGCTGTTTTCTGGTGCTGATGATGTTTTGGCTAGTGTGTTTGCGGCTGGTGATTATTGCCCAAAATGCGAAGGATAACTTTGGGTCTTTGCTGGCAATTGGCGTACTCTCGATGATTGTGTTTCAGGTGCTGATTAACATTGGCATGACGATCGGGC
>CASBQM010000844.1 GCA_949127645.1 Synechococcales cyanobacterium PMM_0036 | reverse complement strand
GGCTTTAGAAGATTGGCAGGTTGAAGTTGCAGGGTTAGTTAGTAAACCCCGGATCTACGACCTGGCAGATTTGCACAAATTCCCGCTAGAACAGCGCCTCTACCGTTTCCGATGTGTTGAGGCATGGGCAATGGTGGTGCCTTGGCTGGGTTTCCCAATGAGTGCCATTCTTAAGGACGTGGAGCCAATGCCCCAAGCCAAATTTGTTCGGTTTACCTCGTATTACGATCGCGCCATTACCAAAGGTCCCATTTTTCCGCCCGGTAACTTCCTGCCGTTTCCCTATCATGAAGCGCTTCGGATTGAGGAAATGGCGAACGATCTGGCGTTTTTTGCAATCGGTATCTACGGGCACACGCTCCCAAAACAGCATGGCGCACCTTTAAGAGCCGTGATTCCCTGGAAATATGGCTTTAAAGGCGCTAAGTCGATCGTCAAAATTGAGTTTACCGACACCCAGCCTAGAACCTTCTGGAACACCCTTAGCCCAGGCGAGTACAAATTTGAGGCAAATGTAGAGCCGGAAGTGGCTCACCCTCGCTGGTCACAGCGCAAAGAGCGGCTGATCGCATCTGGCTCTCAGTTTGAGTGGAAAGATATTCCGACCACTCTCTACAATGGCTATGGAGAATTTGTCGGCAATTTGTATGCTTAGGCGCTGCTCAAATAGGGCGTATCGAAAGGTGCATTGAAAGGCGCGTTGAAGACATCAGCAAGAACAAAGGATATGCTGTCTTCAGCGCTTTTGGGAGAAACGTCATGCTTGCCCACGTTCTGGCACTGGCAATCGGCTTCGGCAGTCTCAGCTTGTACCTGTCCGCCTTCTTGTTTCCAGAAATTTATCGAAAATATGATTTGCTTTGGAGTGGCTTAGGTCTATTTTATGCCCTGGTACTTTGGGTTTGCGCAGGGCGCATTACAGGTAGCCTTCTGCTGGGACAGATGTCGAGCGTGGCGCTTTTAGGCTGGCTGGGCTGGCAAACTCTAAATTTACGATTTGCCCAGACTCCATTAGAGCAGCGAATGCAGCTTCAGGGTGATTCTCTGCAAGATGCTTTACAAGGCAAGTTTACACAGTTCCAGATTGCCTTTAAAGATGGATCTTGGCGTACTTATACTGCCAATGTTTTAGAGCGATCGCCTACTCAAATTGCCGATTTGGCTAGAGTCTTTCAAGGCTGGATTGAAGCTTTGATCAGCACAACTTTAGTTAGCATAATGGCTAGCCCAGCCTCAACTAGCCCAACCCCAACTAGCCCAACCCTAACTAACACAGCTCCAAAGTCCGAGGAATCGACAGCCGAGCAAAGTTCTCCGTCCGAACGTCTGGATACCGATGTTCATATTGGAATCGATCGCCCCTTCTCTCCAACACCACAGACCGATCTAGCTGATCCGTCCGAGCTTGCCGCAGAGTGGGATGATCTGGAGCCTGAAATATATCCTGAACTAGAGACAATAGACGGCAATGGCTGGGATTTTGAGATCTATCCGCTTCGGGGTCAAGGAACAGAGCCTCAAGTCCGCCCAAAAACTTCTGATGAACATCCAGATTCTCGCTAGTCTGCTTTTTACAGATCACTTCTTGCACCTCACTTCTTATGGCTCACCGTAGCATCCTAATTTTGCGATCGCCTCACCATTCGCCCCTGTCCTGATGTCAGTCCCTACCCTGTGGGAATTATAGAAACATCACAGGGACTTTAAGGACGGCATGGCTGAGCCATATGACTGAGCAATTTTTTAAGAGAGCAAACCCAACGGCAGGTTTACTCTCTTCTGAGCTAGATTCACCAAGCGTTACTGAAATCAGCCAACGCGATCGCCTGCTTCAGCTAGCGAGGTCAGGAAATTCTCAAGCTATTGCGGGGCTACTCGCCAAAAAGCTGCATCCCTACGGCATCACGGTCAAGATAAAGTTTCAGTCTGCTTGTCTAGAGCTTCTACTAGAATCGTCACCTGTACCCGATCAACGCCGCTCCATTACGCTGATCTTGGGCGAACTGATGCGGTTGCAAATTCCTGAGATAGAGTCTGTGCGCCTGTTCGCGCGTGAACGAGGCACATCTTCAATTACCTGGACGCAGACGCTAGACTTACAGCCTATCTTTCCTGTGGAGCAATCGATTACCTCTATCGAGACTTCGGAACTGCGCGAGCGCGTGAGTCTGGGCGACCTCTCTGCCATGAAAATGCTGATCGATCGTGCCCTTGCTCACAAACACGCTCTTGCTCACCTAGCGATCGACGCTGATCATCTAAAGATTGGACTAGCAGTACAAATCACTCCTGATAAGCAGGTGTATCTAACGCTCGTTTGCCGTGAAATTAGCCACTGGAATTTAACTCAGTTGCCAATTCGTCACCTTTCTGTCAGAGGTCGCCAAAGCGCTATGGCTGAGCCTACCTGGGTACGAGAAATTTCTCTACAATATACTTTTTCACAACACACTGAAGAAGTTTCAGAACTACAACAGCTAGCGTTTGGCACCTGTAAGCTGAACCAACGCTCGGTACCTAAGCAACGCGATCGCCTCCCTACCCCAATCGATGCAGCGGGCTGGAAGACCCTAATTGCCAGTTTTATATTGGCAGGTCTGCTAATTGCTTCCCAACAGCTCACGTTCCTCATTAGCCCTTTGCTGATCATCATCCATGAGCTGGGTCATGCCAGCGTCGCGTGGCTATTTGGCTACGCCGCTATTCCAGCCTTTGACTTTACCTATGGCGGCGGCGTAACGATGCAAACCAACGATCGCATTCCGCTCTTGCTGTTTGGCATTGGCTGTGGCTTTGCCTATCTCTGCTATCGCTATCGCCAAAATGACCTCACGTCTAGAGTGCTTCTAGGTGGGGCGATCGGCTATGGAATCTGTGCCTTCACGCCTATCCACCACATCCTAATCGTGGCAATGGGGCATGGATTTGAGCTGCTGTTTGCCGGAATTTTTCTCTACCGCGCCCTCAGCGGTTGGGGCTGTTGGCATAGCATTGAGCGACCACTTTACGGAATGTTGGGTCTGTTTATAGTGTTCTACGATATTCGCTTTGCCTGTAAGCTGCTGACCGATGCTGAGGAACGCGCGCTTTATGAACTGGGTAAAGGCGGCATTCTAGACAATGACTTTACTAGGCTGGCGATCGATTATTTTCATGTCGATTTATCGAGAGTTGTGATGGTGTTTTTGCTGGGCAGCTTGGCTACGCCGATCGTCACGTTTCTAGTGTTTCGCTACAGAGTCATCATGCTGTACTTATTTAGTAGGCTGTTTCTGGTCATGAAAGACCCATAGGATTTGAGCAAGTGTTGTAATACCTGCTTGCAATGTTTATGAGAGAGATGAGCAAATATTCCCAGGTGGTTTACAAAAGTCAACAAACCATCTAATATATTCACTAAGGAAAGCAAAGCGCTTTTCCCAAACATCTAAAGTTATCTAACAAGCACTCATTAATCATGACAACTACACTACAGCAGCGCGAGAGCGCTAACCTGTGGGCGCGGTTCTGC
>CASBQM010000843.1 GCA_949127645.1 Synechococcales cyanobacterium PMM_0036 | reverse complement strand
TCCAGAGTTTCTGCCAGTTCCAGGTTTTGGGCAACTGCCACCATCCAAGCTGCGCCCGGTACACCCAGATGACGATCGCCAAACCTAAGCCCACTGATAGCACCAGTGAGCCATTCCACAGCACCATTAGCCCTAGCACAAAGAGGCTGACCAGAGCGCGCCAAGAGGACTTGAGGCGATCGCGCCATAGCCGAAAACGCTCTGAGCTGAGGAGAGTCAAAGAATAGCCTTGTAGCCAGTCAACAAGCTGGTTAATTTGGGAAGTTGCCTGTGCCACGATCGATACTTACGAGGATGATATTTATTAAGAGTAGCGACTATGAGCATACTAAAGATCACAAGCTTGCCGAAACCATCGGCAATGGCTCTCTGCAAAATTCGCACGAACCCACCAGACCATTAACATTTATCACAATTTTCATGTCTACCTACGATGCCATTTATACCGTGGTGCGCCAAATCCCTTGGGGTAAAGTTGCTACCTATGGGCAGATTGCTGAACTTGCCCGTTTGCCGGGTCAGGCGCGTCAGGTGGGCTATGCACTCTACAGGGTTCAGGGGCAGTCAGACGTGCCGTGGCAGCGCGTCATCAATGCCAAAGGCGAGATTTCTTATTCTGCTTTGCGTCATGGAGCGGACTATTTGCAGCGATCGCTCCTTGAGCAAGAGGGCATTCTCTTTAGCCTTGAAGGGAAGATTAGTCTCAAAGACTATCGATGGCAGCCGCTGACGCATTGATCTGTACAGTCTTCTGTATAGGTTATAAACAACCAGCAGATGCCGAATTGCAGATGCCAATTCTTCGCCTCATGGGTTCAAATTAGATTTGAGAGTTGAACCGCAATTTGCTACGCTTTGTTAAGGTTTGTGATTTTGCATTTATATAGAGCGTTTGGCTGTAATTGTTTTTAGCAGTTTCAGGCTGTCATTTCACAAGATTTGGATTGCTTAGCAAGCATTAAAGTTGATTTTGATGATTTTGACAGCTCAGACACAGCAAGATTTCAAGTAAATCGTATTCAGACTACGTTTTTAGTTAGGAATCGTCGGATTAGGCTTCTTAAAGGTCGTTCTGGCAATTCTATATTCAGTAAAACGATTTAGGGTAGGTAGCTTCATGGGAATGACCGTCGCGCCGGATCAGATAGAGAGGATTGTTTGGAATCAGCACCAAAATCCCTTTGAAGTCTTAGGACCTCACCAGGTTGAGCAAGACGGCAAAAAAGTCTGGGTGGTGAGAGCCTATCTTCCCCGCGCCAGCGAAGCATGGGTCGTTTTCCCAGAAGAGCGAGCCGAGTTCCCAATGATTTCTGTGCATCATCCCAACTTTTTTGAGTGCGTGCTAGACACGCCAGAGATTAAGAACTACCAGCTTCGGGTGAAAGAAGGCGATCGCACCTATGTCACCTATGATCCCTACGCGTTTCGATCGCCCCACATTACCGATCTTGACATTCACCTTTTTGCCGAAGGCAATCACCATCGCATCTATGAAAAGCTAGGCGCACATCTGAGCGAAGTAGACGGGGTGAAGGGGGTTTATTTTTCCGTCTGGGCACCCAACGCCCGCAACGTTTCGCTTTTGAGCGACTTTAACCATTGGGATGGTCGTGAACATCAGATGCGGCGGTTAGGCGGCGGCATTTGGGAGCTATTCATTCCTGGGGTAGGTGTGGGCACCAGCTACAAGTATGAGGTTAAAAACCAGGCGGGTCATATCTACGAAAAGTCTGACCCCTACGGCTACCACCAGGAAGTTCGCCCTAAGACCGCATCGATTGTTGCCGATCTCGATCGCTACCAGTGGAATGACAGCGAATGGATGGAGCAGCGTCGCCATATTGAACCCTTGACCAAGCCCATCTCTGTTTACGAGGTGCATCTGGGTTCCTGGCTGCATGGCTCTGCCTCTGAGCCGGGGCTGGATGCAAAAGGCAACCCCGTACCGCCCGTCATTGTTGCCGACCTGAAGCCCGGTGCCCGGTTCTTAACCTACCGGGAGTTAGCCGATCGCCTCATTCCCTACGCTAAAGAGCTAGGCTTTACTCATCTGGAGCTATTGCCGATCGCCGAGCATCCGTTTGATGGGTCTTGGGGCTATCAGGTGACAGGCTACTATGCCTGCACTTCGCGGCATGGCACCCCCGAAGACTTCATGTATTTCGTTGACCAGTGCCATGCTAACGGTATCGGCGTACTCGTAGACTGGGTTCCCGGTCACTTCCCCAAAGACGGACATGGTCTAGCCAACTTTGACGGCACGGCACTTTATGAACACGCCGATCCGCGCAAGGGCGAACACAAAGAGTGGGGCACGCTGGTGTTCAACTACGGTCGCAACGAAGTCCGCAACTTCCTTGTTGCCAATGCCCTATTCTGGTTCGACAAATACCACATTGATGGCATTCGAGTGGATGCTGTCGCCTCTATGCTGTATCTCGACTACCTGCGCCCTACAGGCGAGTGGGTGCCCAACCAGTATGGCGGACGGGAAAACATCGAAGCTGCCGACTTCTTACGCCAGATGAACCACGTTCTGTTTGGCTACTTTCCCGGAACTCTTAGCATTGCTGAGGAGTCTACTACTTGGCCGATGGTTTCCTGGCCAACCTATATGGGTGGGCTAGGCTTCAACCTAAAGTGGAGCATGGGCTGGATGCACGATATGCTGGACTACTTCCACATGGACCCGTGGTTCCGGCAGTTTCACCAAAACAACGTCACCTTCAGCATCATGTACGCCTTCAGCGAAAACTTCATGCTGGCGCTCTCTCACGACGAGGTGGTGCATGGCAAGAGTCCGATGATTGGCAAAATGCCAGGAGATGAGTGGCAAAAATTCGCCAACCTGCGGGCGCTGTATGCCTATATGTTTGCCCATCCCGGCAAGAAAACCCTGTTTATGAGCATGGAATTTGGGCAATGGACAGAGTGGAACGTCTGGGGCGATTTAGACTGGCATTTGCTTCAGTCTGAACCGCACCAAAAGCTGAAATACTTTATGAGCCGTCTGAACGAGCTGTATAAGAGCCAGCCCGCGCTCTATACCCAAGACTTCTCTTCCGAAGGCTTTGAGTGGATTGACTGTAGCGATAATCGCCATAGCGTTGTGGCGTTTCTTCGCAGAGCCAAAGACGACCCCAGCGAGTGCGTGATTACCGTCTGTAACTTTACGCCACAGCCCCATGCCCACTACCGCGTAGGCGTACCAGAACTGGGTTTCTACACGGAGCTATTTAACAGCGACTCCCGCGAATACGGGGGTAGCAACATGGGCAACCTCGGCGGCAAGTGGGCAGAAGAGTGGTCATATCACAACTACCCCTACTCGATCGATCTTTGCCTTCCGCCCCTCGGCGTGATTATGCTGAAGCTCGATCGCTCCAAATTACTGCCATCCGCAGTGTTTAAAGATGCGGTAGACGTTAGCAGTAAGCCAGAGTAAGACCAGTAATTAAGTGTGAGTAGGTAAGTGTGATTAGGAGAACCTTTAGCGTATGTGGATGATTGCGATCGCCTGTTTTATTGTCGCGTTTGTTTTAGCAAGTCTCGTAGAGTACTGGCTGCATCGGCTGATGCACGTCTCGCGCAAGGTAGGAGAACGCCACCGCGACCATCACCGCCGCAACGAAGGGCAAGGCGTAGTTTGGGAGTTCTTAGACTACGTTAAAGGAAGTGCGATCGTCATGTTCCTCATGTTCTTCGTGTCCTGGCAAGCTGGCTTAGGCTGGTTCCTAGGAGCGCTAGTCTACGCCGCTTTCTCAGCCTATGCCCACCAGCTCCAGCACGAAAACCCCACCAAGTGCTTCTGGATGAAAATGCCCGTTCACTACGTGCATCACAAATACGGGATGTGGCACCACAACTTTGGCTTAGCCGTAGACTGGTGGGATCATATCTTTGGCACTTACAAACTAGTGGACTGGCTAACCGAAGAAGAGCAAAGTCGTCCAGAAAGAGGCTACCTAGAGTTACGGTGGCGGTAGATCCAGCGATTAGCATTGCTAAGTCTCATGGATTTAATAACCTGAACTCCTGTGTATGATGCCGTTAGCATAGCGTAACGTATTGACTTCTAAGCTTTGATGCGTTATGGCTAGCGCCTAACGCATCCTACAAAATTCTTCAAAAACGAGTGAACCTTCTCGCAGCCTACCCATGCAAAGCGCGCCATGCCACCTATCCACTATCTCGTGCGGAGGGGGTGTGGGGGACGCGCTTCGTC
>CASBQM010000842.1 GCA_949127645.1 Synechococcales cyanobacterium PMM_0036 | reverse complement strand
GTGGATGACTATGCTAGCAAACTGCTGGAAACCTTGCTGAATTTGGCTCCGGCAGGGCTACCCGACCCGATGGTGGTGGTGCTGACCCCCGGAATTTATAACTCTGCCTATTTTGAGCATTCCTTTTTAGCGCAGCAAATGGGCGTGGAATTAGTGGAGGGGCGAGATTTGGCGATCGTCGATGGCTACCTGCAAATGCGCACCACCAAAGGACTCAAGCGCGTTGATGTGGTCTATCGCCGCATTGATGACGACTTTATTGATCCGGTGGCTTTCCGTCCCGACTCGCTGCTGGGCATTCCGGGACTCATGGAGGTCTACCGTGCCGGACGAGTGGCTTTAGCGAACGCTCTGGGCACGGGCATTGCTGACGATAAGGTGATTTATGCCTACGTGCCGCAAATGATTAAGTATTATCTGGGAGAGGATCAGCTTCTAGCGAATGTGCCGACTTACCTTTGTTGGGAAGCTGAGCAGCAGTCTCATGTGCTGGCGAATCTAGACAAACTCGTTGTCAAATCAGCCGATGAGTCAGGCGGCTATGGAATGTTGGTGGGACCTCACGCGACTCAGGCAGAGCGGGAAGATTTTGCCGGACGCATCAGAGCCAATCCTCGAAAATACATCGCCCAACCGACGCTTAGCCTCTCTAGAGTGCCAACGCTGTTTGACGATCACATTGACGGCTGCCATGTCGATTTGCGTCCCTACATTCTCTACGGCAAGGAAATCTACATTAATCCGGGTGGTCTAACTCGCGTGGCGCTAAAGAAAGGTTCTCTGGTCGTCAATTCTTCTCAAGGGGGCGGCAGTAAAGATACTTGGGTTGTAGCTGATTCTGTTCTAACTCCGGGTCAAAGCCAGTCCCAAAATCAGTCTCAAAATCAGTCTCAAAATCAGTCGCAAAGCTAGTCTCAAAGCCAGTCCCGAAATCAGTCCTAAAGCTAGTCTTAAAGTTGATCTCTATTCCCTCTTATTTCTATCCTTAAATTATGCTTAGTCGCGTTGCACACTCTATCTACTGGCTCAATCGCTATGTAGAACGAGCAGAGAACATCGCTCGATTCATTGATGTAAACTTAAATCTGTTGCTAGATTCCCCCACCGTTATGAAACAACAGTGGGAGCCGATTGTCTCTACAACAGGCGATCGCCCTCTCTTTAAGTCGCGCTATGGTGAAGCTACCGCCGATAACGTCATTCAGTTTTTGACATTCGATCAGGCGTATCCCAACTCAATTTTGTCTTGTCTGACCATTGCCAGGGAGAATGCGCGATCGGTGCGTGAAGTCATCTCCTCAGAAATGTGGGAGCAGGTCAACCTGTTTTATCTGATGGTGAAAGAGGCTTCGCAGCAGCGGCACCTAACCCTAACGCAATTGCCCAGCTTTTTTGCAGAGGTCAAGACTGCCAGTCATCTGTTTGCAGGTGTAACCGATGCCACCATGTCACACAATGAAGGCTGGCACTTCGGGCGCGTGGGGCGGCTTCTAGAACGTGCTGACAAAACGGCGCGGATTCTCGACGTGAAATATTTCATCTTGCTGCCTTCCCCCAACGACGTGGGGACTGCCCTTGATGAGCTTCAGTGGATTGCCCTACTCAAGTCTGCCAGCGGCTACGAAATGTATCGTAAGCGCCAGAGGCTGATCAGTCCGGATGGTATCGCCAATTTCCTAATCCTCGATCGAGAATTCCCCCGATCGATCGCCTATTGTCTCTTACAAGCTGAGCGATCGCTGCATGAAATTAGCAGCACGACCCTCGGAAGCTGGAACAATTCGGCAGAGCGATCGCTAGGCAAAGTGCGATCGGAGCTTGATTTCATCACGATCGAAGAAATTATTCAGCAGGGCTTACATGAGTTTCTCGATCACATCCAAACCCAGCTCAACTGCGTAGGTGCATCCATTTTTGAAACCTTCTTTGCGCCAGAGCCTGTGGGCTAGAGGATTAACCTAGAGGCGCTTTTTTGCTACTCTGCTAATGCCTAACCTTGCCTAACCTTGCCTAACCTATGCTTATTAATAAGGACGAGTCCATTCAAGTTCGCGTCACGATGCAACGTGGGATACACGAGCAGTTAAAGGAGATTGCCAAAAAAACTTGAAGCTCTCGTAATCCCTGTGCTTGCTGGATAACAGTGCCACGGCGAGGGTTTTCCTCTAAGCTGTCACCTGCTCTCAAAATCGCTTGCGTTGCTCTCTTAGCGGTATCTGGGTCTTTAGGCTTTAGATCCTGATAATGCTGCTTTACATCGGCTACTGCGGTAGGTGTCCAGACTACCGTGGGCATGGAAATTCGTGATCCGTTCGCAAGCTATCAACCCATTCCCGAACATTCTCGTGCGAGATAGCGTTCCCAGTGCATTGATACTACTCCAAGGCTTCCAGGCTTTTCTTAATCATGTCGGATTCAGTAAGAGGCTGGAAACCTAGCCCATCATCGAACTCACCATAAGTCAGCGGCTCGTCATCGAGGTCATCAGTTTCCGCTTCAACGAGCCGTTCAAAGTCCAGTAAACTGGCATCAGTCTCAGTAAGTCAATTCAACACTAATGCTTTAACCCGATCGCCTTCTAAGGACCGAAGACGGTTGGCAATGTGTTGTTGAACATCTGTCATAAAACCATGGGCAGTGAGGGACTCGAACCCGCGACATCCTGCTTGTAAGGCAGGCGCTCTACCAACTGAGCTAACCGCCCGTGTTCAGAGTAGGCTTTAGTCTAGCACTCTCGTCACATCAGTACAGTTAAAGATGATAGCAGACTAATCACAGCTTGCTAAGATCTTCTCAGAAATAAATTTCTCGGACACTTCTCCATGCCTTCGGGTAAAACCCACGATCGCATTACCCTGTGGTCTCTGCCTGTGGTCGCAGGACTCACCCTCGCCGCCACTCAGCACCTAGCCGCTGCTCAGCAAGGCATGGCAACGCTGATGATTTGTGCTGGTTTTCTGTTTGGGGGGCTAATGCTGGGTCCTGATCTCGACATTCATTCTGTGCAATACAAGCGCTGGGGCTGGCTGCGCTGGATCTGGTTGCCCTACCGAGGCAGTATGAAACATCGATCGCCTTGGTCTCATGCACCCATTACTGGAACCACCGTGCGGGTCATCTATCTGCTGGCATGGCTAGGGTTTGCTGGGTTTGCCAGCTTGACGCTGGCAAACGAACTCTGGCAGTTGGGCTGGACTTGGGATCAGATTGGGGAAGTAATTGGGCGATCGCTCTGGCAATCCCGAGTTGAGGCGATCGCCTTTGTGGTGGGCTTAGAGCTAGGAGCCTTTAGCCACTACACGGCTGACTGGCTAGTTTCATCCTACAAACGTAGCAAGAACGGTAAAGCAAAGAAGAAGATTAAAAGATGAGCTGAGAGAAAATTAGGGACAGCTTGCTTAACTTAGAATGAGGGCAAATCCTCAACTTCTGGCTCATTATGACCTCTCCGCACATGGAAACCCTCGACGCACTCCAGCGCTTGATTGAAGTGGTCGCCAAGCTACGATCGCCAGAGGATGGCTGCCCCTGGGATTTGGCACAGACTCCTGAGACGCTGATTCCCTACGTCTTGGAAGAAGCCTACGAGGTAGTAGATGCTATTCGGCAGGGCGAACCGGAGGCGATCGCCGATGAGTTGGGCGATTTGCTGCTGCAAGTTGTTTTACAGGCGCGGATTGCGAGTGAAGCCAAGCAGTTTGACCTTGCTACTGTTGCGGATCAGATCTCGGAGAAGTTGATTCGACGGCACCCCCATGTCTTTGGCGATGTAACCGTCACTAGCGTCACCGAAGTGCATCAAAACTGGGAGCAGATCAAAGCGGCTGAAGAGGTGGAAAAGTCTCAGACGCAGACCCTTAGCCCTCGCCTCCGCCGCTATGGGCGATCGCTGCCCCCTATCACCGCTGCCCTGAAGATCTCACAAAAGGCGGCATCTGTCGGATTTGAGTGGGAAAACGTAGAGGGCGTATGGGAGAAATTTCAGGAAGAGCTAAGGGAGTTCCGACAGGCGATCGACGAAGAAAGTCAGGCGCGGCAGCAAGAGGAATTAGGCGACCTGCTGTTTACAATCGTCAATCTAGCCCGCTGGTACGGACTTGATCCAGATGCGGCTTTGCAGGGCACCAATCAGCGATTTGTCGAACGGTTTAGCCAGGTAGAGGCGTTGAGTGAAGGGCGATCGCTGACTGACTACACTTCACAAGAGCTAGAAATATTTTGGCAACAGGCGAAGGCGAAGCTAGTCAAATAGATAGGCAAATTGGGTAAGCAATGAGAGCGAAGGGCGATCGCAGCGTCCCCCAAGCCAGTAAAATCTGAGGATGAAGGTTTTAGGATGTCTTGAGATGCTGAAGCGAATCGCGGTCATGATGCTGGTAGTGCTAAGTTTGACGATACAAAGCTGTGCCCCTACCGTCGCCGGAGCCGGACTCAAAGGCTACGTCGAAAGCTATAAAGGGTATGAGTTTTTGTATCCCAACGGCTGGGTTCCGGTCAAGGTCAGCGACGCGGATGTAGTGCTGCACGACATCATTGAGGAGACTGAAAACGCCAGCGTCATCATTAGCGACGTGCCAGACGGCAAAACCTTAGAGGAATTAGGCACGCCTAGCGAAGTAGGCTACAGGCTGTCGAAGAATGCGATCGCCCCCCCAGGCTCTAATCGCACGGCAGAACTCGTAGATGCCCAGTCTCGCCAAATAGGTGACGAAACTTACTACCTGTTGGAATACGCCGTTCAGTTGCCAACTCAGGCTCGTCATAATCTTGCTAGCGTTGTCGTACGGCGCGGTCAGTTATTTACCTATAACCTTTCCACTACTGAGAAGCGCTGGGAAAAGTCTCAAAGCAAATTTCGTCAGTCTGTAAAATCTTTCTCGGTTTATTAACGGCTTAGGGAGAACAGCTCTCAAACCCGATCGCACTTTACGCTTCCTTCACGGATTTGGACGGGCGATCGACTTATACAGACACATAGCCCAGAGCGGGCAAAGGAGCCGACAGCAGCTTTTGGCGCTCAGGATCGCACTCTTACCGATCGCTCTGCCAAATAT
>CASBQM010000841.1 GCA_949127645.1 Synechococcales cyanobacterium PMM_0036 | reverse complement strand
CGACTTGACCGGTCTACCTCCGGGAATAGACGATATCTATAACTATCTTCGTGACACTTCGCCGAATGCATACGAAACACGTGTAGACCAACTTTTGCACTCGCAGGCTTACGGTGAACGTATGGCTGTGCAGTGGTTGGATTTAGCTCGTTACTCTGATACTCATGGTTATCACATTGATAGTAAGCGTGATATGTGGCCCTGGCGCGATTGGGTAATAAACGCGTACAACGCCAACATTCCTTTTGCTCAGTTTACCATTCTGCAACTTGCGGGTGATCTGCTGCCCAATGCTACGGCGGAGCAGAAGATCGCAACAGGGTTCAACAGAAATCACATGATCACCTTCGAACAGGGTGCAATACCAGAGGAATACCGCGTCGAGTATGTCGCTGACCGTGTAACAACGACCGCGACGGTCTGGCTGGGCACCACTATGAGCTGTGCTCGGTGCCACAATCACAAGTATGATCCAATAAGCCAAAAGCATTTTTACCGCTTCTTTGCCTTTTTTAACAGTGTTCCCGAGTCTGGGTTAGACGGACGCAGTGGGAACGCGGTGCCGTTCCTACCAGTACCAAGTGCCGCGCAGGCAAGCCGGTTAGCAACGTTAACGGAAGCCATCAACAATCTTGCGTCCGCACAATCGACCATAGCCGCCTCTATGTCTTTCAATCAATGGTTGAGCAATTTACCAGCGTCTGTGCGCCGTTCCACTGACACCGCTCTCCATAACTACTTTTTTACATTCGTAGCACCTAAACCGTTGCGTGACTCTTACAATGCTTTGGAACAACTAACATCTGACCGTCGCCTCTTAGTTAACAGCATTACGACGAGTATGGTCATGGAAGATATGTCGCCTCCGCGCGAAACCTGGGTGCTAGGGCGGGGCGATTACCGAAACCACCTCGAACGGATAGAGCCGGGTACACCGCTGTTCTTACCCCCGCCCCCTACCCAGAGTCCGGCAAATAGGCTAACGCTCGCGCACTGGCTGATCAGTCCAACCACTCCTCTTACCGCTCGCGTTACCGTAAATCGGTTCTGGCAATTATACTTCGGCACAGGTATAGTCGCAACGAGTGATGACTTTGGTTCCCAAGGGGATTTGCCGTCACATCCCCAGCTTCTTGACTGGCTTGCTACTGAGTTCATCCGGTCCGGTTGGAATGTGCGAGAGTTGCAGCGCCTAATTGTGACGTCCGCTACTTATCGTCAATCTTCGCGGCTTAGGCCTTCAGTGCACAGGCGCGATCCCGAGAACCGCCTTCTCGCTCGTGGCCCTCGCTTCCGCCTACCCGCCGAAATGATCCGGGATGTTGCATTGGCGGCGAGCGGTCTTTTAGATTCGGACCGAATTGGCGGACCAAGTGTATTTCCTTATCAACCCAAAGGGTTGTGGGAAGACCTTGCGGTCGGGGCGGACAGCTATTCAGCCCAGACGTACTCGCAGAGCACAGGCCGCGACCTTTACCGTCGCAGTCTATATACTTTCTCTAAGCGTACTGCCCCGCCTCCGTCAATGGCCATCTTCGATGCACCAGACCGAGACACGTGCGTCGCGCGCCGCTTCGCGACCAATACGCCTTTGCAAGCATTGGTTCTCTTAAACGACCCGACATTTGTGGAAGCTGCCCGAGCCTTGGCACAACGTTCTATTGTAGAAGGCGGCTCTACCGCGTCCAGTCGGCTGCGCTATGCGTTCCTGCTCGCTACTGGGCGACACCCAACCAGTCCTCAACTGACTATTCTGTTGCACTCCTTAGGCGCTGTTAACCCTACTACAGCCATATTGAGCGTCGGCGACTCGCCCCAGGGCGCACCTGTAAGCCCACTGCGCCTCGCCAAGTACACGGTTGTCGCGTCTATCATTCTTAATCTCTATGAGACTATAACTAAGGAGTAACACATGGACATATGTGCGATGACCCGACGTCATTTGTTTGCTCGCAGTAGCGCCGGCATAGGGGTTGCCGCCTTGGCTACCTTACTCGACGCGCCACTGGTATGTGATGGCGCAGGCAACAACACAGCGGGGGCTAAGCACGGTGGAACTAGTACACTAAGCGGCAAGCGGCGTGGCCAGCGGATGATTTTCTTACATCAGTCGGGCGGCCCATCGCAAATTGACCTGTTTGACTACAAACCACAGTTGCAACATTTACGCGGCGATGCGTTACCAGACTCCGTTCGGCAGGGGCAGCGACTTACAGGAATGACAGCGGGGCAGGATGTTCTTCGCATTATGCCATCTACGTTCGACTTCCACCAGCATGGGCAAGCCGGGATTTGGTTAAGTGATCAGCTCCCATATACACGTCGTATTATAGATGACGTAACCCTTATCAAGACGATGAACACGGATGCAATTAATCACGATCCGGCACTCAGCTTAATTCAGACTGGCTCAGTCCAGCACGGCCGGCCTAGTATGGGCGCATGGCTTAGCTATGGACTCGGCAGTGTAGCTCGTAACTTACCAGCGTTTGTTGTGCTGATCTCACAAGCTCACTCGTTGAACAATGCTCAGCCTCTTTCGTCGCGATGTTGGGGAAGTGGCTTTATGCCATCCGTATACCAAGGGGTGCGATTCCGGGGGGCTTCTGAGCCGGTTTCTTACCTATCGAATCCTCCAGGTCTGCTCACCAATACGCGTCGTCACATGCTCAATAGCATAAGTAAACTTGACCAGCTACACGCCGCAGAATATCACGACCCGGAAATCAAGTCGAGAATTAAGCAATACGAAATGGCGTTTCGCATGCAAACAGCGGTACCCGAGTTGCTGGATATGTCAAAGGAAAGCCAACGTACGTTTGACCTGTACGGGCCTGAATCGCGCACGCCAGGTAGCTATGCGGCAAATTGCCTATTGGCACGTCGTCTGGCCGAGCGCGATGTCCGTTTTATTCAACTGTATCACCGCGGGTGGGACCAACATAGTAGTCTACAGCGTGATCTCACACTACAGTGTAAAGGTACGGATCAACCTACAGCTGCGTTAATTACAGATTTAAAACGACGTGGACTGCTGGATGAGACGCTTGTAATTTGGGGAGGAGAGTTTGGGCGAACCGTGTATTGCCAAGGCAACATGACAGATACAGATTATGGTCGGGACCATCATTAACGCTGTTTTAGCATGTGGCTGGCCGGTGGAGGCACAAAACGTGGGACAGTCATCGGTGAGACCGACGCGTTCTCGTATAATATTGTTAAAGATCCAGTACACATTCACGATTTACAGGCGACGTTGCTTCAATGCCTGGGGATTGATCATAAGCAGCTGGTATATACGGTCCAGGGCCGTCGATTCCGGTTAACCGATGTCGATGGTGAGGTTATTAAGAACGCCTTGGCCTAAAAAAGAGCATGTAAGGCTGCACAGGTAAAATACCCGCCTACTTACTCGGTTGGTGATGAGAGTAATAGTAGCTGTCGAGCAACCTTTGCCGTTTTGTGTTGACAGGACAAGTACTACAGTAGAACAGTTTAGAACGAGGCACTTCTGAGAGAGTGTCAGATGTGTCAAAGAGTTCGGCCGCTGGGTCTCCCGGAATTAAAGCGACGAAGGTTGTCTCGCTAACGACACCGAATCCAAAATCCACGCGAGACTGTATCATGGCACACCCATAGTCCAACGCAAAGGATCATGTTGCGGTCGATGTGGGAGTGGTGAATTGTATTTTGATAGAGCGTACTCCCATAAGGACCTCCTCCCCTAAGACAACCTGGGGACCGACGGAAGTAAATGGTTTGCCAGATGTCGTGTTGAGACACTGTGAGTTAGGATCTCTGCCCTCTGATGTGTTGCGGTTTAAATCAAAGGTAGTGCTCTTGGAAGAGGTTGTCTCATTTACAATAACGGTCTGACCTGAGACATATCTAATGTCGCGCCGGGCTAAGGGGTGCTGGGTTTCCCTCCACACCGAGGATCCATCCGATCGCACAGCATAAAGATACTCAGGGCCGCTCTTTGAGTTACCGTGTCCATCATAAACGGTTTCTCTCATGATGACCGTATACGGCGGTGGGGTGGACGCGGCAATAACGACGCGCCTCCTCATTTGCGTGAAGAGGAGCGATGCTAATAAGGCGATAGCAATAGACCAAAGGATAATTTCCGTAAATCTGAGGTGAGGTCTGATCGACATAAAAGTGCCCTTAATGTGATGTACAGTCGTAAATAGAGTAACAACCCCAGTCCATGGCGCCGCAGCTATCATTATATGAAGAAGCACAACCGGTTCCGGGACACATGGCGCCGCAAGAGGTCCAATAGCAGACGCCAGTTTGACAGCCGAAGCGTGTGCCGTGATCCAGCATCGACGCGTAACCACAATCCTTCAGACATCCCGGCACAACTCCTGCTTGCGCCATCACACAAAAGAAGACAATTGCGCTAGGAAGTGCCAAACGGAAAATGCTAGCAATGGTCATAAAGCGATACTCCTTCCTATAAAGGGAGCCGCCAGGCGGCCCGGTTACCATACACTTGATCGATTGTGCGAACAGAGGTCTATAGGTGAGCGGATCGGCCACGAATAAAATTCGAAGTCAAGCGTAAAAGTGTTGGTGAAAGTAGGAACTCTTGAAATGTAGTGGGAGCAAGCGGTTGCACTGTTTATGTAAATCAGCAGTTTTCGGCAATGACGATGATTTGGCGGGTTCACCTGCGGCGGCGAGGAAGTGTGATCTTCCCTTTCCCGTTTCTCCTCCGGGCAAGCCGGGGTGGGGAAGGTTCCCCCTAAGCACCTGGGGGAAGCCGTAGACCAAGTGAGCCGCCAAGAACACTTTTGGCCTGTCGGGTTTTGGAATTTCCTGGGCGCGGGGGTGTT
>CASBQM010000840.1 GCA_949127645.1 Synechococcales cyanobacterium PMM_0036 | reverse complement strand
CATCGATATAGCGATCCCAGGTGATTTGTGAGATGGTTTGTGAGAGGTGGGGCGGGCTGCGCCCGCCCCACCTCTCACAAACCATCTCACAAATCACCTGGGATCGCTATATCGATGCTGAAGATTGGCTTGGTGGAAGTCGGATTCAAACTTCTACCTCTGGCTAAATGCATTGGCAGCAAGTGTAGACGATCAATAAAGTGGCTCTCCAAATTAGATTGTGAGAACTCCAACATAGATTAGCGGCTGCAATCGCTCGATTTTGAGTGTCGATCGATAAGTTTTGCTTAAGCTATACCTGATTACCCTTAGGCGTTTGTTAACTTTGAGGTGAGCTTTTTAGATTTCGAGTGCTAATCTTTTGATTCAGTGCAAATCAAAATAGATCGGCTCAGGCATCCACAAAAATCCCAGAATAAATACTGAATCGATCGCCCCATTCCTCAAAATTAATTCCAATCTCATAGAGATTACGGTTACTGCTCATTGAGCAATTTGATTACCTTAAAGCAAATTGTTCAAACCATCAGGAAACCGATCGATGTCTCGCCAAAAGAAATACACCTCCATCAAGTTAGAAAAGGCTCAGACTCGTCTAGCAGCGCTGAAGTCTATCAATACTGCACTAGATTTGGGTAACGGGCTAACGGTGAAGGCTTACAGCCAGATGATTGAAGAGGCTCGTCAAAAGTTAGAAACCTACAACACGGCATTATCTGTGGTCGATCAGTCCTATGCTGCCGTCACCGATGCCGAAAAAACGATCGCCGAATGGACAGAACGAATGCTGATCGCGGTTGCCTATCAGTACGGCAAAAACAGCGATGAATATCAGATGGCAGGAGGCACTCGCCGCAGCGATCGCAAGCGCCCCAAGCGCCGGGAAGTACCGAATTCCAGAGATGTGGCTTTATCGGTGGCGAATACTAGCCGCAGACGACCGATCGCCCTCTCTTCAACCCAAAATTAGACCTCTCCTAAACCCGAAACTAGAATAGTGGAGTCAAAACAGGGTGGAATTGCCTACCGTTCACTTTCATCCTGCTGCTCAAATTTAGTCACAATATCTTGGATTTCGATCGCTGCAATATCGTCTTGATCGGATTTTGAGTAAATTGTGATTAGGATAATAGTCTGAGCAGCTTTTAGGTAATAGATCAGTCGGTAGCCACCACTTTTGCCTCCCTGGGCATCACGATTTCTGACTCTAACTTTAAAGATTATGTAGCTCGTGTTAGGAATTTGCTCACCCGGTAGTTCACCGTTCTGAAGCTGCTCAATGACAGGCTGTATGTCGCTACGAATACCCCGATATCGTTTGGCAAGTAAGCGCAAATCACGCTCGAATCGTGCAGAGACCAGAATTTGCATCGGTGGCTCAGTCTGCATCAATCTTGTCCCAAAGCTGAGCAATTGGGATAGTGTTTCCTGTCATTGCATCCTGCCAACCTTGACGAAAGCTTTCGATCGCCAAAGGTAAGCCTTCTTCTAATTCCTCAGGAAGGAGAATAATCACTTCGACACGGCTAATTTTGTTAATCAGCAGGGGATCATCTAGGGAAAGCTTACCTTGCTCATCGATCGTTCCCATCGCTTTAATTGCCTTCATATTTCCTCCCAATGCTTTGGGTTGGTGACTATTTTAGGCGATCGCCCTCGATACAGATTGGCGATATTACCCTTGAGATACCCGTTTGTCTAACTCAGCTAATTCCTGCTCGGCTAATTCCCGCACTTCTTTATCAGGATCGTTTTGAGCGCGATCGCGCAACAACTCAAGTATTTCTGGGTTATCTTTCCAGCCACAGGCTAATGCTTTAACCGCTGCACAGTACGCATAGTCACTTGCATCATGAGTAAGATTTTTGACCATAAGAAAAGTCTCTGGGTCGTCTTTCCATTGAGCCAAATGTTTGAGTGCTGCAACATACACATAGTCATTCGCATTTTCTGGATTACCAAGGAGCGATTTCGTCTCCATACGAGTACTGATGAGCAAATCATCCTCACGGTTTGTGAGTTAGTGAGATTTCGTTTAGGGATAATTGTTTTACCTGTTTCATCCCAGAATTGAATCTCAAGTTTCAGATGAATTAGCCAGCTATATTTTTGAGGGAATTACTAACAGTAACTCCCCACAACCCTGATTTTGTCGTAGGGTCTGGCGTGAATCGGGGTGAGGCAAAACACTCCCAAACCCAGGCACAATTTGTGCTGTAAATTCTCGGACAGGTCTAATGGGCTTCGAGATATTCTGCTCAACCCGGCACAGCTATACGAAGCTCTCCACAATAAAGCAGAGCCTAAGTAAAGTGCAGTCGCTTAGAATTCAAAGCCCCTCTCCCAGAGCGGGAGAGGGGTTGGGGTGAGGGCGGTTTGCGTTTTGTCAGTACCTAAATATCCAGATCGGCTAAATTGAGTCTCGAACCATAGGTTTCAATAAACTCGCGTCGGGGAGCCACCCGATCGCCCATCAGTACCGTAAAGATGCGATCGGCTT
>CASBQM010000839.1 GCA_949127645.1 Synechococcales cyanobacterium PMM_0036 | reverse complement strand
GCCCCCAGCCGCCGATCGCCCCAATACTTCCCCCAATGCCCAACCGCAGCAGCAGACCGCTAATCACCGACAGCGGATCAGCATCGCCATTGAGAATAATATCTAGCACCACGACCGCCAGAATTGCCCCCACTGGGTCAATCAACACACCTTCGCCCTCTAACAGCGTGGCAATTGAGCGATCGACTTTCACCTGCTTGAGCAGAGGACTAATCACCGTTGGGCCTGTCACTACCACTAGAGCCGCATAGAGAAAAGCGATCGCCCAAGGAAATTCGCTCAGCCAGTGAGCCGCCATGCCGCCGCCCATCAGTGTAATCAGCGATCCAAACGTCACCAAATTGCGCAGGCTGCCTGATACTCTGCCCAAATCGCGCATTTCTAAATTGAGTCCGCCTTCAAATAGAATCAGCGCTACCGACAGCGAAACAATCACTTCTAGACCAGTGCCTAGCAGGTTGGGATGCAATATGCCGATGCCGTCCGTACCCAAAATCATGCCAAACAGCAGCAAAAAAACAATGCTGGGGACTTTCAAATAGTCTGCCAGGACTTGAGCACTGATGCCCGCAATCACGGTGATAACGATTTGCAGGGTAATCTCAGGAGCTGCATCCATAAATCAGAATCACAAAATCAGTCATGTTTAGAAGCAGACCAAGAGACCGACTTAAAGCTTTTACGAAAAGTCCTCACCTTAAACCTCTACTTCATTTATACCCAGATCATTCTGATAGAGCCTATTCTTTGAGCAGCAGATAATAAAGCCGCCCATTGCTGTTGATTAGCCCTGCCCGATCGCCCGCTTGAGAACCCGTGCCCATAAACACATCTACCCGTCCGGCTCCCCGAATAGCGCCTCCAGTGTCTTGATCCAGCACAAAGCGAGACGTGGGCTGTACGGTAAGCCTTCCTTGAGCATCGGCAACGGGCAATTGCGTCTGGATCAGCGCCAATGCTCCGGGTGGCATAAGAGATTTGTCGGTGGCGATCGATCGTTCTGCCGTCACGGGTAATCCCAAGCTGCCAGTCGCAGGTGCGCCGCCTGTTTCCTCAAAAAAGATAAACCGATTGTTTCGCGGTAGATACAAATCCTCATCGGCTGGATTGTCCCGAAAGTATTGGATCAAGCGCGGTAGAGTTAGCTCTTCTCGCCTAAACTTACCCGCATCCACCAAGGCTCGTCCAATGCTGACATAGGGATAATCCGTATGTCCTGCCACGCCAACAGACATTGTGCCGCCGTCTTTGAGCTGGAGCCGAGCTGAGCCTTGCACTTGCACTAGATAAGCCTCTAGGCGATCGCGCAGCCAGACCAACTCTAGACCCTGTAGCTTTCCTTGAGATCCTTGCAGACCATCTGCACCCTCAAGCTGGAGGCGCGTGGGCTGAGGACGCGACCATTGACCCATATTAGGCGGCAGACGATAAAGCGGATAGCGATACTCTGCGGTGGGCACTCGACTAGCGGCATAGGTAGGTTCAAAATAGCCTGTAAATCCTACGGTGCCCTGTCCATCCTTGCCCACAGATTGATAGAAGGCAAACTCTCGCAGCACCGATGCCCGCAGCTCTTCAGGCGATCGCGCTCCTTGAATCAACTGCCGAAATCGCTCCAGGCTTCGATAGACGCGATCGGCGGTAAAGGCTGAAACTGCGTATTGTCGATAGGCAGCCGCCGCCGCTGGACTCGCCAGATAGCCCAGAGAACGATCGATCGCTTGAATCAGCGCTTGGCGATCGCCATTATTGCCGAGCGTTTCATTATTGCCGACCGTTCCCCAAAGGCGATCGTCTAGTCCTTGTTCTGAGCTAGGCTCTAAGAGGACAGGCTGCAAAGGTAGGCTCTGCCCTGAGTGGATCGGTGAAGCGGAAAGGGTGAGGACGGCAAAGAGCGTTAGGCAGGAGAGGAGCGATCGCGCCATAAAATTCCTAGAATTTCTCTACAGAGAGAAACTGCTGATGTGCCATTGCCGCTTCACCACAGGTGCGCGGGCTGGGGAAAATCTTTTCTGGATTCGCTAAGCCCTTGGGATTGAACACCTGCCGCACCCAAATCATCGTTTCCAGATCAGCCTCACTAAACATTTCTGGCATATAGCAGCGTTTATCAGCTCCGATGCCATGCTCTCCAGAAATGCTGCCGCCCACCCTGACGCAGAGTTTGAGAATTTCGCCGCCTAGCGTTTCCACGGCTTCCAGTTCCCCAGGAATTGCCTTGTTGTAAAGAATCAGCGGATGCAGGTTGCCGTCTCCCGCATGAAAGACATTGGCGACGCGATAGCCGTGCTTTTGGCTGAGCGCCTCAATTTCTGCCAAGACGTAGGGCAGCTTGGTTCGGGGAATCACCCCATCCTGCACATAGTAGTCTGGGCTAATTTTGCCGACTGCTGCAAAGGCGGCTTTGCGTCCTTTCCATAAGGTAAGTCGTTCCTGGGGATCGGTGGCAGAGGTGATGTTTCGGGCGCCATTTTGCCGACAGATGGCTTCCACATGCAGGCTATTCGCCGCGACTTCCACATCTAGCCCATCTAACTCGATTAGCAAAATCGCCGCTGCGTCGCGCGGATAGCAGTTTGCAGCCACCACATCCTCAACGGCGTTAATGCTGAAGTTATCCATGATTTCCATGCCGCCCGGTAAAATGCCCGCGCTGATGATGTCAGACACCGTTTGCCCTGCGGCTTCTACATGGGCAAAGTCTGCCAGCAAAACGCGGATAGCTTCTGGGGCTTTGAGAATGCGCAACGTAATTTCAGTGGCGATGCCTAGCGTCCCCTCTGAGCCGACAAAAATTCCGGTTAGGTCGTATCCTGGCATTTCGGAAATGCCGCCCACATCTGCGATCGCCCCATCCGGCAATACCAGCTTTAGTCCCAAGACGTGATTGGTGGTTACGCCATACTTCAGGCAATGAACCCCGCCAGAGTTCTCGGCAACGTTACCGCCGATCGAACAGACCACTTGGCTAGAGGGATCGGGCGCATAGTAGAAACCTGCACCACTGACCGCTTGCGTCACCCAGTTGTTAATCACTCCGGGCTGCACGACCACCCGCTGATTCTCGAAGTCAATCTTCAGGATTTGATTCATGAGCGCCGTGACGATCAGCACGCAATTCTCGACGGGCAAGGCTCCCCCCGAAAGCCCGGTGCCTGCTCCACGGGCGATGAAGGGAATGTGATGGCGATCGCAAATTTTCACAATCTCTGCCACCTGCTCAGTGGTTCGAGGCAGCACCACAACAGCCGGACGCTGACGATAGCTGGTTAGACCATCACACTCATAAACCAGAAGTTCTTCCTTACGCTGCACTACGCCTCTGGCTCCCAGAATGGCTTCAAACTCTTGGATGACGGCTTGCCAGTTTACGTGGGATATCGCATCAGCTTTGTCAAGAGTAATCATAAGAATTTGTTTAGAAAAGTGGCTTACTTAGAGCTTACTTAGAAAAGTGGCTTACATTGAACTACGGAAAACACGGTTGCTCTTAGAGCGCTAGTGCTGAACAGTGTTTGTGTTGTAACGCCTTGAACGCTCTTAAGGCAAAACTGTTCTAAGGTAAAACTGTTGAAGCAAAAGAACGCACACTGCTTAGATATTCTACCCGTGCCGCTAACTATTTTGAATTTTGTACTAATGCTCAACAGAATTGAGGTATGCTAAATCTGCTTTGTGTCGCTTTGATACAAAGTGTTGCCTTATCCAGTACGGGAGGTTTTCTAATCTGATGCGATCGTCCGTTGAGTTACTAGTGTTTACAAGTATTAGTGTTTACAAGTATTAGTGTTTACAAGTATTAATGCTTACAAGCACTAATGCTTACAAGCATTAGTGCTTACAAGCACTAATCTCAGTCATGAACGTCCTCTTATTCTGCGATTGGTTAACTACTTAAACTCACTGTTCTAGTTTAGCGAGTCTATAAGTTTCCAACCTTTATAAATTATAGAAGACTATATTTATTTCTAATCAGATTCGAGCCATTAGACTATCCTGATTCGTCGCGCTGAACTGTTCCAAAAATTATGTCAAATACTATTGTTCTTGTCTTATTTCAGGTGCTTCTGGTAATTGGGCTATCTCGACTGATCGGGTTAGGATTTCGCTGGATTCGACAACCCTTGGTGATTGGTGAAATCGTTGCTGGAATTATGCTGGGACCCTCTTTATTTGGGCTAATTGCTCCCCAGCTAGCAACAACTTTATTTCCAGCCGATACCATTCCATTTCTAAATATTTTGTCTCAGGTTGGCCTGATTTTCTTCATGTTCTTGATTGGCTTAGAGCTTAATCCTAAGTACCTTCAAGGACAGATGGAAAAAGCTGTACTGATTTCTCATGTCAGTATTGTAGTGCCGTTCTCTTTAGGCTCTCTTCTAGCACTGCTCCTGTATCCTTTAGTATCAAACGCTAGCGTTTCTTTCACGGCATTTGCTCTGTTTCTGGGGGCGGCGATGTCCATTACAGCCTTTCCCGTACTGGCAAGAATCCTGACTGAAAATAATTTGCAGGGCACTCGGCTCGGCACTCTGGCGCTGACCTGCGCGGCGGTAGATGACGTCACGGCTTGGTGTTTGCTGGCATTGGCGATCGCCGTCACTCGCACTAACAGCATGATGGCGGCGATCCCGACCCTGATTGCATCTGCGCTCTACATTGGCTTTATGTTGACCCTGGGGCGGGCGTTTCTCAAGCGTCTGGCAAGGCTATACGAGCGCACGGGCAAGCTCTCTCAGCTTACGCTTGCCCTAATCTACATGGGTGTAGTGGCTTCGGCACTGATTACGGAAGTGATCGGCATTCACCTAATTTTTGGCGCATTCCTCCTGGGTGCAGCCATGCCTAAAAATGAAGGGCTGACGCGAGAGTTAGCCGAAAAAACTGAAGATTTTGTCCTAACGTTTTTACTGCCCATCTTTTTCGCCTACAGCGGTCTGCGTACCCAAATTGGCTTGCTAAATCGTCCTGAGCTTTGGCTCCTGTGTTTGGCGGTGTTGCTGGTTGCCATTGTGGGCAAGTATGTAGGCACCTATGTGGCTGCCCGCTTCTCAGGCATGAGTTCGCGGGAATCTTCGGCCTTGGGGTGGCTGATGAATACGCGGGGTCTGACCGAGCTAATTGTGCTGAACATTGGTTTGAGCTTGGGCGTAATCTCGCCGCTGCTGTTCACGATGCTGGTGATCATGGCGCTGGTGACGACCTTTATGACCTCGCCGCTGCTGGAGTGGACTTTCCCAAAGCGCCTGATTCGGCAAGATATGGCAGAGTCGCCTGTCTTAGAGCCTGTGCCGTTAGGCAATGCGCCAACTTATCGCATCTTGGTTCCAGTGTCCAACCCCAATACGCAGCAAGGTTTGGTGCGGCTTGCGGTAGCGATCGCAGGTACAAATCTGCAAACAGCCATTATTAATCCACTCAGCCTAATTCAGCTTAAGGAAGAATATGCTTTTGAGAGTATGCCGATCGAGGCAGAGCGCCAGATTGCGGCAAGACACACGCAGCTTCAGCTTTTAGTTCAGAGTTTAGAACCCACGATTCGTCCGTTGATTCATCCCATTGTGCGCATTGCCAACGACGTAGCCCGCGAAACGGCAGAAATTGCGGCACTTGAGCAAGCTGATTTGATCCTGTTGGGTTGGCATCGTCCGGCTTTCAACAGCAACCGTTTGGGAGGACGGGTCGGGCAAATTCTCAGCACGGCAAAAACTGATGTGGCGGTATTTATCGATCTTCCTCGTGAGGAAGCAGAGTTTGATACGCTGCTGGTGCCCTACATGGTGGGGACTCACAACGACTTGGGTTTAGAGCTAGCCATTCGGATTTTGGTAAATCGTCCGACTTGCCGCCTGACGGTATTGCGAGTGACTCAACCCGATCGCGCAGTCGGGGAGTTTAGCTACGAGTTTCGTACGGTAATGCAGCAGTTGCCGCCTAATATCCGCGATCGCATTACTCTCAGCGTAATTACATCTACAGACACGGTGCAGACGGTGGTTGAGGCTTCTAGAAGCGTAGATTTAACAATTGCTGGAGCCAGCCGAGAATGGGGAATCGAACGCCAGACGTTGGGTCAATATACCGATGAATTGGCGGTAAAGTGTCAGTCCCCGCTGATGATTTTGCGTCGCTACAGCCAGGTGACAACGCATCTAGCAGCTATTCTCGATCCAGATTCGGCTTCAGCGCTGAGAGGAGATCAGTCAGACAACGACCCTTTGAGTAAAGACCCGTTAGAGAGCAAAGACCCGTTAGAGAGCAAAGATCAGTCAGGAGCTAGAACATGAGCCGCCTTTCTCATTCCAAGCACATCTTGTTTTACGTGGTGGTCATTGGTGCCGTTCTAGTCCTATTTCAGGTTGTTAGTGCCTACGGCGAAGCCAATCTTAAAGCGCCTCCTAACCTCAACGGTCGCTATCTCAGCGCATCTACACCACCGGGCTGTCCGGAGGGCAATCGCCTAGTATTGACACTTCAACAGTCTGGCATTTATGTCAACGGAACCTTGGCGCTGGAATCCGCCAGTCTGGCTCAAAATCCTCAAAACACAGATACCATTTCGGAGGAAAAATCTTCGCTCACAGGACTTTGGAAGCCAGAACAGCTCAGTTTGTCGGGTGAGACGAATGCCCTAACGACCTGTGCTGTCGGCGGATCGGCGATCGGGACAGGTGCGGCGATCGCCCTAAAGGGGCAGGTTGCTGCTGCTGCCTTTACCGGAGAGCTGACTTACGGATTGCAAACCGGAGCGCAACCCTGGCAGTTTACGGCACAGCGTCAGGCTCTTGTGAAGCCGAAGGCTGGGCATTAGCTAGGTCGTTTAATATCTAGCGCTAAATGACCCAATGACCTGCCTGTAATAGACTAAATTGTTCAGACTAAGCGATCACAGCAGCTTTATGAGTCACCTCACTTGCTGCAATGCGGTCAATAGCCTCTGCCATTCTGGATAATTTTCCACCTATTCCTCAAGCATCTGCTTTGCTTGTATCAACTTAGTCGATCGCCGCTTTTCATCTCCCCTCAAAGCCTCTTTCAGCGATGCTTCCACGTTTGTAAATCTTCTTCCCGATGTCCCTGCCCCTGCTGCAACTGCTGAATGAGTTCTTTAACCTGTTCATGTACAGATTCTAATGAAACAACAGATTGATATTTACAGCGCTTTGCGCTTTGTGATGGTTAGATTTTTTGTTGTGTGCCGCGCTCTGCGCGGCACACAACAAAAAATCTGTGGCTTATGCGATTGCAAATCGCTGTAGATTATGATCAATCGGTTTTTTTATAAACATCTCCCTCGGCGTAGTCTCCTCCGCCTGTAATAACTGTTTTGTTACCAAAATTTTGTGTAATAGTTCCACCCGATGGGTTAATGGTTGCGCGCTGCGATCGCCGTAAATCGTATTTTGCAGGTGGCTCAACTGCTGCTTTCGTACCTTCTGCTAATTTCTCTGCCACAATCAAAAACTTCTCCTGTCCACCCACACCAGATTGACACAAGGCACCTCGCCGCCACAAGACAGGAATCAATCCTCCCGATCTTAATGCCCTGATGGGCATTAAGATCGACCTTGAGTTTCCGTACTCCCGCAGCCTGCCCTGGGGAATCCGCCAGATCGATTGCATTACAGCCCAATTCAAAGCTTTGCTCAATCGATCGCCCGTTGCCTAAAAAGCTGTAGAATCCCTCAGAAAACTTCCGTGCGGCATTATCTCCAATCGGTTGCTTCATGCCATGACGTAGGGAATATGCTGGGCGATCGCTTCTGCCTGTACCTGTGAGTAGCAGGCATTTAGCACCACACATTCGATTTGCTGTGTAGACTGCTGAAACAATCCAGCCAATGCGGCTGTACTCGCCCACTGCCCTTTCCCGGAGTCATGCTCTAATATCAGTTCAGCTTCTCCCTCTCCATGCCCAGAAAAGTGGACTACCTGTGGATTCTCATTGAGCAACTGGAGTCGCAGTTCACGATCGTCGATCGCAAACTTTGGAATGACCTTAAATTGATGCCCTTGGTCTGTCCTCTGAAGAATTTGTTCAGTCTCACTGACCTCTTTGCCCAAACGCAACGGAGCAGTAGAGGTAGGGTTATCTCGCTTTGGTTACTTTGACGAGAGTTAATTAAGCTGGAGTGGTAGAGTTCTAGCTGCTGTTGTGACTGAGCAGATTAAATTGCACAATTTAATCTGCTCAGTCACACTTGTTGTCCCACATGATGGGACAACAATCATTAAGTGACCGATTCGACAACCTATTATTGTCCAAAGAGGTAGCTCAAATGCCGATTCTCTCGTTGGGGTAATCGCACCTTATGAAGCTCTCGACAAGCTATTGTTGTCCAAAAGTTCCATTTACAAGCATTAATGCAATCTTGAGTCTAACTTGGTTCGACGAAGAGCTGAAAGCCTTACCAGTATCATAGTAGAGATTCGCCTCATGCTTGCACCTTGCGTAGTTTGAGGGCAGCAGTGACTAGATCGCTCTTGATATAAGCCTACCTTATAGGGATTAGAGCAGCCATTAGTGCCTCTCTTTTGTTACTACGTTGAAAGAAAAAAGAGGTCAAGTGAGGTCAAGCGGCTTTGGCTTCGGGGATAGAGGCACTTTGGAACGTATCCATGCAATCCATCAATCGAGAAAATCCTCGCCTGAGTCCGGGGATGGGAAAAACTTGGAG
>CASBQM010000838.1 GCA_949127645.1 Synechococcales cyanobacterium PMM_0036 | reverse complement strand
CTTCAATAGGAGTCGCAATCGAACGTCCTAGAAGCAGGGCTAGCCCCACGTCGGCAGTGATGGCGATCGCAGCAATGGCTAACTGCAATAACAAGGTCTGCTGCAAGAGCGCATTTAGAGCCGCTTCAGACGATCCGCGTATCAATATGGCAACAGGCTGACCCTTAAAATTATTGAGCGCCTGAGCTGCCACCGTGTAGGTTTGGTTGCCCAGCGTGACGCGATCGGTAACAGCCTTACCCTTAGCTTCTGTGGCTCGTTGCAGCAGAGTTGAGCTAGCGGGCAACGCCACACCTGTTTTTGCCTGTTTCAGGGCGGCTGCTCCTTCTAGATCGGCTGCATCCGCCAGATCTAAAGAGGTCGATAGCGCAAATGCTCCGTTGGATTGGCGTTGATACACCGCACTGTAGCCATTGTTAAAGGCTTCAAGCGTTCCTTCGACAATCGGCGTTTTTTCGTTAACGATATCGCCTGACACTAAAGTTCCTATTACCGCTCCAGTTTCCGTATCTTTAACGGGAGTGACGGTATATCGAATCAGCGCATCCTGACCGCTAAAGCCCTCTGGCAAAGGCGGCGATTCTTTCTTTAGCTCTGACCAATTGACCACAGAGTTCGCTTTAATTTGGCGTGGATTGCCTAAGACAGTGCCCACCAACCCATCTGGATCAAATCGATCGCCAATTCGTTCAGCATTAGCGCTAGAAATGATTCGCAAATCTGGACCTACTAGCGTGGCATACTCAATGTTACGAGCGGTCACTTCGTTCGCCAAAATAGCTTTCACTTTAGCGCGCAGTTCTGGGGAAACCGATCGCCCTGCCGCGTAGTCTTTTGCCGCCTGCACGATGGCGGTATTATCAGACTGTCCGCGAAAGCCAAAGCCCATCTGATTCACCTTAATGTCATAGGTGACTTTGGTAACGGCAACCTCAGATTTTGCCTGATTGATAAGCTGCTCTTGTCCTCCTCTGACAATAAGCCATGAACCCGCCCCTACTAGTCCAACGGCTGAAAGCGCTTCTGAGGCAAACAGCGCCAAAAGCTGCTTCTGACGCACGGGCATTGAGTGAAACCAATTGAAGCGCGAGGATTGAGGCTTGAGGGTAGTTGACATAGGAGAGGTTGGCATACTCTGCTGGGCTGAGCTGCGGCTAGAATCCATCAATGATTCTGAAGGGCTAGGCTCTTCAAAGCGATCGGATCGGGTAGAAACGGGGCGGGGTTGGGTCGTCATGGCGAAAATGCCTCGCGGCGCAAATGATTCGGATGGAGAATAAGTCGGCTAAGTTGATTAAGAATTGCGGAGGATTGAAGAGTGGGCGATCGCTTCGCCATCTAGCACCAAAAGAATTTCTTGCTTTTCGGACTGCCGCTGAAGCACGCAGCCGCGCAGATAGGGCACAAGAGAGGCGGTTACTTGCCCCACGGGAGATTGAATCGCGCTAGGCTCCAGCCGGGTAATGCCTTCCACTTGATGAACAGCTAATCCTAAAGGCACAGCACCCACCTGAATCAGAATCAGCATATATTGCTGAGTGCTGCTGGCATCTAGCATGGATAGACCCAAAAGCTGAGCCAAGTCTACAACCCAAATCACTCGGCTACGGCGATTCATCAAGCCCATCATTGGAGCAGGCATATTGGGCATAGGCGTGAGCCGACGAGATGGCAAAATCAACGCTTCCTGCACATAGCGCATTGAAAAGACGGCAGGAACCTGTCGATTCAAATTAAACTTCAAGTACGCCTCGCCTGAGGCTTTTGGCGATCGCGTCCCTGGTAGAGAAAGTGCAGATGGATTCATAGACATGGTTTTAATCCTAGTTTTAAACCTATCCCTCTACGGACTTCACAACGCGTACGAGCTGTTCACGTGTAAAAGGTTTTGTGATATACGCATCCGCTCCTTGCTTCATACCCCAGAGGCGATCGATTTCTTGGTTTTTAGAGGTGCAAATAATAATTGGAACTTTTTTGATAATGGGATGTTTCTTAAGGCTACGGCACAGTTCAAATCCGCTCATTCCAGGCATCACCACATCAGTAATAATGACATCCGGCTGTTGCTCAACTGCCTTGTTTAAGGCTTCCTTAGCGCTGATTGCATTAATCACAAAGTAGCCGCTTTCTCTAAGGTAGTAGCTCATCAACTCCATTTCAGAAGGTGTATCTTCTACCACCAAAATTGTTCCCATGAGCGTCGTACTCATCCTTGATTTCCTCTAGATCAATTACTTACTTCGCCGATAAATATTGATATCCGGAAAAATCCTCAGTTAAGAGAGGTTTTAATGTTTCGGATATGCAGGTTAGTGAAAGTTCTTCACTTTATTAGTTAGCTTAAGTCAAGTACTCAAGTTAAGTATCTAAGTTAAATGCTTGAACACAACTTTAATTAGATCAGGCTGTGTGAATGGCTTTGTCAAGTAGCCTGAAGCCCCAACCAGCTTAGCTTTAGCGCGATCGATAAATCCGGTATTACCCGTTACCATGACGATCGGTGTATGCCTAAAATTGGGATGTTTGCGCAGCAACGAACAAAGTTCGTAGCCATCTAAGTTGGGCATGGTTACATCTAATAAAATCAAGTCGGGTCTACTCCGAATCACCTGCATTAGCGCTTTTATCGGATCGCTAATAGCAATGACCGCAAAAGACTTGTCATCCAAGAAAGACTTGATAGCTTGTAGTACGGTAGGGCTGTCGTCAATACAGGCGATCGTATAGGTTGATTTAGCTGCGGGTGCCTCAAGTTTAGGCGAACTATTGCCGGGAGATTGTGTGCTTTTGTAGGCATAGGCAGGAGGCTGAACTTTTTGCTCAGTTCTTTGCTCAGTTCTTTGCTCAGTTCTTTGCTCAGCCGCTGAATGCACTCCGTTTTGGCTTAAGATGCGAGGCTGATCCACTGCTACAGCCGCCTGCCCAGAAAGATGTCTCCGCCGCAAATGATTCTGGCAGTATTCCACCAATGGACGGGCATCAAGCTGGCATAGCCGAGGTAGCCCACTCAGCAGATCTTGCTCAATCACTTCATAGCTGCCCATCTGAGCCAGAAGGAAAGACTCTAGAACTTCCTTGGCAAGATCTTCAATCAGTTTTGCAGCCTGTGCTGAAGTTAGATGTTGCTGCTCTACTAGCCAGTAGATGGCTTCGTAGTCCCGACCGTGAGGCAAACGGCTGGATGAATTCTCAAACAGTAGCCGTAGCTGGACACGAACTGCACTGATTAGACTAGGAACCTGGGTACTGAGGCGACGGAGCTGGCGATCGAGCCGTCCAAATGAATCCACCGTGTTGGAAACATAAATTAGCTTGCCATGCTCTAGATAAAGTGACCAGGTTACGGTTCCACTAGAAACCTGTAGGCACCCGCTAGTCTGACGGCTAGTGAGTTGAGCAAGTAGGCTTAGCGGATGCAGTTTTTGGGAGGGTCTATATGCGCCCATGGAGATGGTGTTCATTGGATGCTCCGGCTCAGTTTAGGGGAATAGGGCAATCAGCATTAGGCTTGACGTGAAAATTATTAGCGTGAAAATTATTAGCGTTGAAATTATTGGCGTGAAACCCAGAGAATCAAAACTAATCAATCTGTAATGTGTTCGATCTTTAGTGGACAAACTTTAGTGGACAAACTTTAGTGGACAAACTTTAGTGGACAAACTCTACCGCAGAGGCTAATTCAAAGCAGGTCATTTAATAAATTCCTGTTCTAACCTATTAGAGATGATTGACTGACACAACTTAAACCGCTCTCACCCCAACCTCTCTCTTGCTCTAGAAGAGGGGCTTTGAACTCAAGAAACTTCTGGCTCTCCTTCTCCCTACGTGGGGGAAAGGATTGGGGAATGAGGGGCAAAGATTTGTCAATCATTCAGCCTGTCAGGATTTAACCTTACGGTACTCACCATTATCAGATCTAAAGAATTTGAAAGATAGATAAAACCCTGGAAAACTTGAGTCGAAGCTCATACCAAATTCGGGTTTTTTAATTCAGTTCATTGTTCGTCAAGCTTATCAATTTTTATGAATTGCGTTACCGAAAATCAATAAAGATGTTCTCTAGAAGTATAAAGAATCTATGAGTATTAATGCATTTCACTCCATAAAATCATACTAATTATTCTCCGGTAAAGAGCGCGAAAAAAAAGACTTTAGCAATGTAGTTTATGTTGATCCAAAAGGTGCCTTACGATACTCTAAAAGGTAGTTTGCAATGTTCCAAAACATTATTTTCTACTGCTTTAAGAGAATCTATCGCTCTAGAGTGCTACAAAAATACTTCATTTTTACGTCGAATTATTTAATGATCTAGAGGTGCTTCTTATAATCTTCAAACCCAGATTTCCCAATCCGGAGCTTTACTTAGATTTTCTTACTTTGAAACCAACAATCTTGTATCATTTAATTCGACAAGCAATTCAACAAGACTCTTATAATAATTTTCTCACAAATTAATATTTGGCTATCCCTGACTTAATATTTGGCTTCCATCCCTAGGGCTAACATTATTCGATCGACTGCCCAGTTGGCTACAAATTCAAAAGTTTGTACTTCCTTTACACAAAACCATAAAATTCATCATAGTTTTTTAAGAGACTCATAGATTATACGTATAGAATTGAGCCAGATCGCGGTTTTCTAAGTCTTTTAGTGAAGAGGCGATCGTCAAAAAATGCATCTCTGCGCTACCATTTTCACTCAGCAGATTTCATGACATCTGATTCTATAAAATCTGTAGAACGCTCCTCAGGTGTCGATAAGAATCAATCAGGGTTAAATAATGTAGAGCTAAAAAGATAGCTTTATCTAGCTTTCTTCAAGATAAATCAATTGCTTTATCTAACGAAATTTCTTCAAGGCAATAGCAGTTTTGCCTTTGCTTTTGTAATTAATTTTACACATTATTGAGTGTGTCTTCAGTGCATCTAGGGTCAAATATAGCTGTAGTCGAAAAACATCAAAACTTGACAAATTAGCATTCTATCCTGAACGCATCTACCTAAATTTGTAATACGAGCCAGGAGCGCTAGATCGCTATTAGGTCTTAGCGATTATATTTTGACCGTTGATTAATGGACAAGAGGAGACTAACACTTGTTCTCTTCTTAACCTGTCAAGCTTTTCCTAAGCATTAAGTTTTTCTGGGACATCAAGAGGCAGCGCTGACATTCAACTCTAAATCAGACTTCTGCGATCGTTTGCAGTTTATTAAGTGCCTCCCAAAGTAGAGCTTTTTCAGAACATCGGGTAAGTAAAGATGCATCCACAAGCTGGCGCTAAAAGCCACATTTCTCGCTTAGATCAACATCCTCAGCTAAGTTCTCTTGTTTTAGCTGGAATTCTCTCCACTATTTTGGTAATTGGAACAGACTGCATATTAAAAGTGCAATCTGCTCAAGCAGGAGTCTTGGAGAACGGCGATCGCCTATCTCCCACTCCGTCATCCCATCGGTCTCTTGATCAATCTAATGAACAGTCTCTTGAATCGTCAGACATCCGTATTCAGCCATTCTCAGAGGTCGCAGAGTTATCTCCCTTGACCCGTTCGCAAATCCTGAAAGCTTCTACGCTCAAGCTACTGCTGATCGCTCCTGCGGTTGAAGCCGCACCTGTTCTAGCGACTGAGGCTCCATCTGCTGCAAGTACGGCTCCAGAGTTTTCACCCGCGATCGCTCTATTTTCTGCTGAGAAAACCTCTGCTGAGAGAACTTCTGCCGAGGAAGCCTCTGCTGAGGAAACCTCTGCTGAGAGAACTTCTGCACCCTCTGCCCATCCTACGGCAGAACATGAGCCAGCCGTGCAATATCTGGCAGATACACGTGATGCTGCCCCAACAGAAGCAACTCAAGGCAGTTTGCTGGGTGTGCCACTGGTGCATATCCAGTCGGCATATATCTTGCAAGATGGTCAGTCATCGGGGCGATTGCGGGCTTCAGGGGTATATGCGGTAACGCCCAATTTATTGTTTGGAACTACGATCGATCTCTCTGCGGGTAACGGTTTTAACAACTCCAATGACGTAAATTTGGATTTAAATGAGCTGTATTTCACGCTGTCTCCTGCACGATTGAGCAATCTGCGCTTTACGGCAGGGATGATCGATTTAACCTCCTATTTCGATCGCAACAGCTTTGCCAAAGATTCGGTCACGCACTTCTTCAATCCTGTCTTCCAAACCAATCCGGCACTAGCCGCCACCGGGATTGGCTCTCGTCCGGGAGCGCTGCTGAACTGGGATGTGACGGACGCTTTTAACCTAAAAGCCGCCGCTTTTTCGTCTAGCCGTGACTTGGGAGATTTTGCGATCGACGGATTCGCCGGAGAGATTGGCATGAGGCTGGGTAACTTTGTTGTGCGCGGCACCTATGCTAACGATCGGGATGCCGGACAGCGAGACGGATTCCAGGAAATCTTTCAGTTTTCGAGAGGCAATAGCCAGTTTGGTCTACGGTCAGGCGATCGAGAAGAGG
>CASBQM010000837.1 GCA_949127645.1 Synechococcales cyanobacterium PMM_0036 | reverse complement strand
GCTTGTACAGTGTGACTTTATTCGCCACCATCACAATTTACTCATCACAGGACCCACTGGATGTGGTTGCGTATTCCACGCGATCGTGAACGCCGATTCTACGTGAATGTGAACGGTGATTCTAAATGATCGTGAACGGCGATTCTAAGCGAAGGTGAACAAAAAAGTCGATTTTTTTAGAATCGGCGTTCACGATCGTAGAATCAGTGTTCACGATCGTAGAATTAAATTTAAGTCATTGATTTATTGCTGGAAATTTAAATTTTGATGCGGGAGATTAGAACCTCTACTAACAAGGAGGATCGAAGATGCCTGCGCAAGGAATTTCCATGAATAAAATCAGAGAGATATTACGGCTGCATTTTGATTCAAAATTAAGCCAACATCAAATAGCCGCCAGTCTTAAGATTTCATCTGGGGTAGTCAATAAATATGTAAGCTTAGCAAAAGCGGCATTACTGCATTGGCCAGTGGATCCGCAACTAGATGACAAAGCATTACGTGCCCTGTTAAGGCCTTACAAAGACACTGTAAAACAAGCCGCTTTTATTGAACCCAATTATTCCAGTATTCATCAAGAACTTAAGAAAAAAGGAGTGACGCTATTATTGTTATGGCAAGAATATGAAGGCGTATATGGAAAAAAAGCGTATCGTTATGCCCGGTTTTGCGCTAAATATAAAGACTGGTTTAGTCGTCAAAAACCAAGCATGCGCCAAATCCATCGTGCTGGGGAAAAACTATTTATTGATTATTGTGGTCCAACACTCGAAGTCATTGATCCAACCACTGGTGAAATTCGTTCCGCTGCTATCTTTGTTGCAGTACTTGGTGCATCTAACTACACCTATGCTGAGGCCACCTGGGATCAGAAATTGCCTAATTGGATTGGTTCACACGTTCGAGCACTTCATTTTTTTGGAGGAGTTCCCGCTTTATTGGTTCCTGATAATTTGAAATCTGCGGTCACTAAAGCAAGTCGCTATGAACCGGTGTTAAATCAGACCTATGCTGATTTTGCTCGCCATTATGGGGCAGCTATTCTCCCGACAAGACCCTATAAACCTAAAGACAAAGCGAAGGTTGAAAATGCGGTATTAGTGGTTGAACGATGGATATTAGCTCGCCTAAGACACCATACCTTTGTAGGTTTAGCAGAATTAAATGCAGCTATTAGTAGTTTACTCCAAGAGCTGAATCAGCGGCCATTTAAAAAACTACCCGGAACTCGAGCTAGTCAATTTGAGGTACTTGATAAACCAGCTCTCAAGCCGTTGCCTCAGCAGCCTTATGAACTAGCCCAATTCTCTAAGGCACGAGTCCATGTGGATTACCATATTGAAGTTGATGGGCATTATTATAGTGTTCCCCACCTTCTAATAAAAGAAGTCCTTGATGTTCGTTTAACGCTCAATACAGTAGAGTGTTTTCATGAAGGGATTCGTATTGCTTCACATATTCGAAGCTTCCTTAAAGGAAAACATACAACCCTTACAGAGCATATGCCTCCTTCGCATAAGGCTTATTCGGAATGGAATCCAGGGCGTTTTCTTAAGTGGGCATTAGACATAGGTCCTAATACCAGAGATGTCATCCAGCATTTACTCAATCACGTGGCCCATCCTGAGCAAAGCTATCGCTCGTGCTTTGGTATTTTAAGTTTAGCAAAGCGTTATGGTAAAGACAGACTTGAGGCTGCAGCTTATCGAGCCTTAGCCATTGGCTCACCAAGACGGCATAGCATTGCATCGATTCTAAAAAAAGGACTCGATAAACAACCATTAAAAATAAGTGATACCAACACAACCTCTGTTCTTAAACACGAGAACATACGTGGTGCAAGTCATTATAAATCTCAATTAATTCACTAACCTTGAGGAGTAAAGACCATGTTACTAGAACAAACGATGGAACAACTTAGAGAGTTAAAGCTCTATGGAGTTATTGCGGCATTAGAGCAGCAACTTAATACTATTGAATCTCATCAATTGGGCTTTGAAGAACGATTTAGTCTGCTCATTGATCGTGAAATTATGGATAGGGGTAACCGACGAATTACTGATTTACTCCGCAAAGCTCGCTTACGACATCTTGCTTGTATTGAGGACATTGATTATCAGCACCCAAGAGGATTAGAGAAAAGTAAAATGGCCTTGCTTGTACAGTGTGACTTTATTCGCCACCATCACAATTTACTCATCACAGGACCCACTGGATGTGGTAAGAGCTGGATTGCTTGTGCTATCGGGCAGCAGGCTTGTAGACAAAGATTGTCTGTTCGATATATACGTATGGCAAAACTACTTGAAGAGCTCCGCATCTCCCACGCAGATGGAACCTATATCAAGCTACTCAATCACTTTGCCAAATTTGAGTTACTTATCCTTGATGATTTTGGTCTGGACCCCTTAAACCGCCAAGATCAACTGGACCTATTAGAGCTTATTGAGGACCGCTACCAGCTCAAGTCTACTCTAATTACTAGTCAACTCTCTATTAAGCATTGGCATGACTATATTGGGGAACCAACCATTGCTGATGCTGTAATGGATAGACTTGTTAACAAATCACATCAACTTGAACTAAAATTAACTGGAGACTCTATGAGAAAAGATAAAAAAACTGATTGAACGTGAACGACTAAGGTTAAGTTTAGGCACCAGCATAATCATGATTTTTACACCGTTCACAATCAGTAGAATCGCCGTTCACGTTCGTTAGAATACGCACGACTGGAGTAAATTGCCATTATATCATTTCGATGGAAAACCATTGTAATATCATTGC